>NZ_CATMPS010000004.1:0-134848 GCF_950073225.1 uncultured Oscillibacter sp. | reverse complement strand
TGTGGTGATTAAATTATACCACATTTCAGGATGGAATTCTTCTTTTATTTTCATTTTTTCACTGAATCCGTCTGCTTTTTTAATCGTCATTATGCCAAATTGAAAAAATACGAAAACTCAAACCGCATTGGGTAGTAAATGAAAAGATCCAGCTGGCGCGTTTTTTTGTCCGGTTTCCTTATCTCGCAGTCAATCTCAAAATCTCCCACGGTAAAGTGGCTATTGCGCTCATCAAAGACGCAGATCTCCTTTGTGCTGAGTTCGATAGCGCCAACACCGAAGCATTGATCAATTCTCTGGGGTAAAAGTTCGTTCAAACAGTCCTCGCATAAAAACTCGGCTGCTTTGTCCGGGTCCAGAATTTCATCTTCATATAAATCAACGGTACCCATGGCATATCCCAGGTCATAGTCCAGCAGCAGGCTTGCAAAAAAGCCGTCGTCCTTGCTTCTTCCGCCGCCAAGGGATACCGTGCCGGTGGGTTCTTCGAGCATCTGACCAGTCAATCTATCATAGCGGTTAATTTCAAGCACTATGGGCTCAAAGGTGTTCAGGCTGATGATCGCCACATTTTTTTGCCCCCAGTAAAGGGGAAGCAGGTTTTCGATACCCTCTTTGCACAAATAGCAGTCCTCCGCCGATGTGTCGGAGTGATAAACGGTTTCTTCTGCTCCACATCCTGTCAGGCTCAATTCAAACAATGCCAGCAGGGCAAGCATAAATCTTTTCAAACTTTTCTCTGCGAATAAACGGATTCTTTTCATCAACACACCTCCAACATTTTTTGCCTTGTACTATGCCTATATAGTCGGTTGCGCTTTAAGGTTATTATAGTATAGCCAAATTGCACATACAATACAAGTACCAAAATCGCGGAGGTACTTGGGTTATGATCGATTACAAAAGCATTGGCACCCGGATTCGCGCTGTCCGCCAGGAGAAAAAGCTGACACAGGAGCAGCTGGCGGAGGCTGTCGGAGTGGGAGTTACCCATATCAGTCATATTGAAACCGGGAACAGCGTCCCCAGCTTGCAGGTCATGGTCGATATTATCAATGCCCTGGGCTGCTCGGCAGATGAACTGTTATGTGTAGAAATCGAACAGACCCGCCCACTGCTCAATAGCTGGTTCAGTGAGCTTGTGGCCGACTGCGATAGTACGGAAATCAAATTGATTACCGACATGGTGATTTCCCTGAAATCTTCTCTGCGGCGGCTGAAAATCACTGGGCAGTAAAGTGTTTCATTTCTCTGTACTAATCCCGTATCCTTCAGGTGGTAGCTTCTGGGGGTTTCATCATGACGCACCCCTGGCCCAGAAAAACGGCAGAGTCATCCCTTGGCGAAGACTCTGCCGTTTTTGCGCGTCATAACAGTCGGTATTTGTTAGATGTACAGCTCCCGTTTTCCCGCCAGCGTGGTTCCGCTGTAAGCCACCCGGACTGCTGGAGTTCCCGCAGGGCTCTCTGGACGGTGGCGCGGGAGAGATGCAGATCTTTTCCAATGGTGCGCACCGAGGGCCAGCAAATACCCTCGGCATTGGTCCTGCCTTTGAGATACATATAAACAGTAACCGCCCGGTGCGGCAGTTCGGCGGCGTAGATGGAATCAAAGTATCCCATATCACGGTTCCTCCGAATCTGTACGGATATTGGTGGGCGGAGGAAATTCCCGCCGCATATGCCGGCTTTGGGCGTATGCCAGTCCGCCTCTAACGGGTGGAACTTTTGGCGCAGACAGAGGCGCAGGAGGAGGTACAGAAGGCGTATCGCTCTCCGGCTGCTGCATATGGTGCCGGCGCAGGACCGCCCGTTCCAGCTCCTGCTTATTGGCGTAAGACACGGTTCGGGCCGATTTCTCCTCCAGCAGATACGGCTCTCCGAAGGTGATGCCCCAGTCCAGGAACAGCCGCAGCCGGGTCTGCGTGGGATGGGAGCCGGTTTTCATGACCACAAAGCGGCTCTTGGGGATAGATTTTAATTCATCCGGGGTCATCAAGGGCCGCTCGATCATCTGGAGGGATTGACTGGGGTCGTTCTTGCCCTTGCTGATGGAGCCGCTCAGCACTGTGCGGCTGCCCAGGGCTTTGGACAGTACCTCGGCGGTCTGACTATTGGGCGCAAAACCGCCGAAAATAGTATCCTGGACGTTGTCTTGGATAATTTCCGCACCTTCTTTTCCGTAGTTTTTCTCCAACTGCGCGAGGCTTTGGATAATGGGAACCAGCGTCAGTTTCCGGGAGCGCCCGGCGGAGAACAGGGGCAGAATATCGAAGGCGGGCATGGTGCCCAGCTCATCGCAGAACAGCACCACCCGGTTGGGGAGCTTGCCGCCATGTTCATCGGCCACAGAGAACAACTCACGGGACAACGTCTGGATCATCAATCCAGCCATGAAGTTCTTGCTGGGGTCCTCCTCCGGCAGCACCAAAAAGATGGCGGATTTTTGCGAGGCGAAGGTTTCGGCGTCGATGGCGCTGTCAAAACAGAGGACCTGTTCCAGCTCAGAATCCAGGAAGGCGTTCAGGCGGGACAGTACCGTGGACATGACGGAGGCCATGGCTTGATCGGAGGAGTTCAGCGCCGCCCCGGCGAACCAGCGGGCCTTGTGGGTTTCCGGCAGGCGATCCATAAGAACCTGAAAGTCGTTCTTGCCCTTGGCGGTCTTGCTGGGAGCCAGCAGATCCTGTACCAGCTTGAAGACGCTGACGATGTGCCGTTTCTCGGAGCCGCCCTCCTTCTCGGGCGGCAGATACTCGGCCAGAAGCAGGATCACCGCAGACAGAAGTCCCTCGGCGGCATCGTAGAAAAATGCGTTCTGCCCGTAACTGGAGGCGTCTCCCTCCGGGTTGACGATGGTCTTGGCGAGAATTTTGGCATATTTCTCTGCCTTGGCCCGAACCGCCAGATTCTCCGGGTTCTCCCGGCAGACATCCATATAGTGGTTGATGAGCGTCAGAAGGTTGTACCCATCGGAGCGGGTGGGATTGCGCAGGTCGATGACGGCCACTTTGTAGCCGTAATGCTGGACGGCGATAGTGCCGTAGTTCCGAGCCAGATCACCTTTCGTATCCAGTGCGAGAAAGCTCATGCCGCTGGCGCAGGCGTATTCCAGGTTGGGATACAGGAAGAACGCCGTTTTGCCCACGCCGGACGCACCGATCATCAGGCAGTGGATGTCGTCGCTGTCTACCAGGGCAGAGACGGCGTTCTTTTTTCCCTCGCAGCCCAGGACAAGGCCCTGGACTTTGGGGAGATTCGCGCCCTTTCGCCATTGAACGGGTCGGAAGGGAATGTATTGATAGGTTCGCCTGAGTTCCTTTTTCGTGGCCCAGCGGGCGGTGCCGTGCTGGCCATCGCCAACGGTTTTTGCCTTAATGCCATTGAGGGAGCCGTTGGAGTGTGTGGCGAGAACAGCGATCAGCAAAAACGCCGCGCCCGCCAGCACGATAAACATAATTGCGGATTGATCCATAAGACCTCCAATTACATAGTCATTTCAAAATCGGAATGGGTTTGCTGCTGCTTCTGCCATTTCTTCAGCTCTTCAGCCTCGTATTTGACGGAGACCTTGGCGAACTCCGCCGCCAGCTCCAGCCAAGCTCCGGCCATCTGCCGCTTATCCTCGGCGGAGCGGATGCCGGGGACTTTGCTCCGTTTTAAGGCGGCTTGCATTTTGGCATTCAGCTCCTGACAGCGGTTTTTGAGAGAGCCGTTGTTCTGATAGGGCAGGATATGACCGCACAGCCGGTTTTGCAGTTCCTCTGCGCCGACAGGCTCTCCGAGCTGCCGCAGTTCCCGGCCATAAGCCGCCAGCGCCAGAGCAGACGCTTGCTCCATGCACTCCACCGCCTTGCCGAGACGGCCCCAGCGGAGATGCTCCGCGTAAAATTGAAGCAGCCTGGAAAGCGCTCTCTCCAGGCTGTCGGGTTTGACGTTTTCACTTTTTTCCGCAATGAATTGGCAGACGTCATCTGCGACGGCAAGCTGGGGATGCTCCTCCGCTTGCAGAGCCGGGAGGCCGTGGGCGGCTTTCAGGTCCTCGTTCCAGTCTTTGAATTCTGATTGGAGAATGGTTACGCTGTTGTATCCGTGTTCGCGCAGAATTTCGGTAAGCCGTCCGCAGGCCTCAATGCCCGCCTCGTCATGATCCAGACAAAGGAAAATATCCTGGATATCAGGGTTTTGTTCCAGCATCCAGAGCATGGCGTGTTCCGATGTGCCGCAGAGGGCGGCGTAGCTGTAGGTCTGCCAGTCCTTCGGGTAGAGAGTGAGAAAGGACAGCATATCAATGGGAGCCTCGAAGACATAGAGCCGGTCGCTGGTTCCGGTGTGGTGAAAACTGTACCGAGCGTCGCAGCCGCCTACATTCCTTTTGAATCCTGGGCCTTGGCTGAACAATCCCCGCTTATGGGCGTGACGGGGGACACCGTTTTCATCCATACCGACGAACACGGCGTTGTGGTGGTCGTTCCCGCCTCTGGACGGTTCCCGGCTTTCGTAGATCAGCTTGGCATGGACAAAGGCATCCAGCACAGGACGACTGATGAGCCTCTGCTTGAGCAGATAGGCGTAGACACGGCGCATGGTATCATTCTTCGGAGGAAGGCAAAATTCCTTCTGCTTTTTTGGCTTTGGAGATACAGAGCGAATTTTCTCCGGTTCGCCGTTTGACAGGCGACTGCCATTCAGGAGCCGGGCTACCGCCTCCGGGTAACTGAGGTCATAGAACTTTCGGACGAAGGAAATGGGACCGCCGCCCTCCTTCGTGGCGTGGTCGAACCACTCGTTTCCCCGGATGGTGACGCTGTGGTTGCTGGCAAGACGCTTTTCTCCTCCGCTGGACAGGAGCACTTCTTCTTGGGAAAGAAGAAACGCCTCCAGATCCACGGAGGCGGCGCACCGTTTTTGCTCATCGGTAAAATGAATATAGGGCATGATGTCCTCCTTGTTTTTATAATTTATGACTTTATCAGAGAGGAACGCCACGGGCAAGATTCCCGATAAGCATTTCAACCTGGAAGTTATTCTGACCGCTGAGGAAGGAGAAAAAGCATAAAATGTGATAGCGACGAGGAATGGGGAACGGGAATAAAACAAGCCGCATATGCGCCGGGTAAGGAAGACGTAAGAGAGACCGAGTAAGATTCCTTTCCGGCTGGTTGATTTGGTTGCGTTGTTGTGTTATACTTCTGCCGGAAACGACCCAAAAAAACCGCAATTTGTAGAAGGTGAGCAATATGATAATCTCGCAAATTATGGAAAAAATGATTGCCTTTTCAGAGGGTGATATACATGACATTGACCACTTTATCCGCGTATGGACATATGCGAAGACAATCGGTGAGCTGGAGGGAATTGAATATGAGATACAGAATTGCCTTGAGATTGCTGCAATTGTTCACGATATAGCCTGTCCGTTGTGCCGGAAAAAATATGGAAATACCAACGGGAAGCTTCAGGAAAAAGAAGGTGCGCAAATAGTCAGAGAATTTCTGTCAGAGTTTGAGCTGTCTGCAGAACAAATTGATAGGATCAGTTATCTTGTTGGGCATCATCACACGTATTCTAATATTGATGGTATGGACTATCAGATTTTAATTGAAGCGGATTATATTGCTAATGCGTCAGAAAACGGCTACAGTAGGTCGAATGTCGAAAGCTTTATGCACAAAATTATGAAAACTGGGAGCGGTAAAAGAATTTTAGAGGCTGTGTTTTCTCTATAAATGACGCATCGGAGGTATAGTGTTTCGATTGGTAATCAATGGATTCGGTGTTTTATTTGTGGTAGGTTTTACTGCAATGAATCGATCATGATTTTTGAATTTCTTTCAGTAATGAAGTCCCAGCTTAAAGTGAACAGAATATAATCCGAAGCTGCAGAAGGAGAAATGGTATTATGAAAGTCCATATCATCCAACATGATTTTTGGGTAGAGCCGGGCGAATATACAGCATGGGCGAACAGGCGCGGACACGAGGTTTCTTACACGAAATGCTGGAAATACGACTGTCTTCCCGAAAACATACATGCGGATATGCTTATCATTCTTGGCGGATTACAGTGTCCAGCAACGACACCTGATGAATGTGATTATTTTGATGCTGCTGCGGAAAAACGATTGATCAGAAAGTATATTGATGCAGGCAAAATGGTTGTCGGCGTCTGTCTTGGTGCACAGCTCATTGGCGAAGCTTTGGGCGCAGCGTATCAACACAGCCCAGAACGTGAGATTGGGCCTGTCCTCGCAAAACTCACAGAAGCCGGACGAGCAGATCCGTTTCTAAAGGACATTCCAGATGCTTTTTATGCGGGAGCATGGCATAATGATATGCCTGGATTGACCTGTGAATCTGTTGTTCTTGCCAAAAGCGATGGATGTCCAAGGCAAATTGTACGATATGGAACCTATGTATATGGTCTTCAGACCCACATGGAATTCACCCATGATATCATTGCCAAAGGGATTCAGAATGCGAAAGAAAGTTTAATAAGACAGGAGGCGGAGCGTTTTGTTCAGTCGAAAGAGGAACTGCTTGCTTTTGATTACACAGAGATGAATCGGCAATTATCTGGTTTCCTTGATTGTATGATCAATGACTATGTCAAAAACAGGGGAGAAACAGTATTCGGTTAATCAGAAAATTCCGGTTTATCGGAGAATTGGAAATCTCTTTGGAACAAAAGGTGTATTTCTGTATATGATTTGCGGCCATATATTTACGTTCTGTGAGACCCAGCCCTGACTTGCAATAATCAGGGCCGTTTGCGGTGCTCTGCTCCGAATAAAGGGTTGCTCCCTTGCGCCGTTTTGCGGCTATCCCAGGGAGGATGAATATCGCCACCCTTGACCGTTTGCCTAACACAGCAGGTAGACGGCCTTTTATTTTGCTAAAAAGGAGGATAAATACCATGAAGAAATCACGCGAGGAAGTGGAGAGGGAGTGTGCGAAGCTGAGGTCAAAATAGAGTAGTACCAGCACCGGGGCCAGCGGTTGGAGAACTGCATCCGCTATTATACAGAGGGCGAGTTGCATAAAATTGAGCGGCTGCTCTATAGACCACGTCGGAAGAAACTCCGCCGCTCCATTTCCGCCTAGCGGCGAAAATTCCGCTCCGCTGCGTTCCTTCCTCCTTTCCCCACTGGACCCGCTGCACTGGGTTCCAGCGAGGTCCCCATATCAGCCATACCGTTGAACAGGCCATGTGTGCCGATGCGCTCCGCGCGGGGACGCTGGGCGATGTAGCTGACGTAGTTCTCCCGCTTGGCGATCTGGTCGTAGTTGTCCTCTATGGCTCGGGTGATAAACTCCGAGGCGGCGGCGCGGGTGGGGGATGACTTATAGTCCCCGTACTCGAACATCCCGCGGCTCAAGGGGAAATCACGGAGGAGTCGTTCCACTATAGTCCGCTGTTTCTTCGTGGCAGGCAGATCAGCCTGATCCGGTGTGAACCTCTCTACACCATCACGGGTGGCGACATAGCGGACGTAGTTGTTCAGGTGGGCAGCGGCTTTCTTCGTCCCCGGCTTGATGTAGGGGCATTTGAATATGATCCGGGGCATGAAGTGTCACCGCCTTTCTGTTATATGCCGCCTCTCTGGTACTCCACCGCCTTGTCCAGCGTGACGCTGCCGCTGGTTTTCTTTACATTCTGGACGCACCGGCCCCGGAGGCTATGGAGCGCGTCGTCGCTGATTTCCATCCCAGCTGCCAGCACATTCATCACCATGTCCAGCTCCACCGCCAGTTTGAACAGCAGACGGCAGATCCGATTCTCTGTGTCCTGCACTGTACCGCGCAGGACGGAGGCCAGCGCAGGCGGCAGGTAGGCGGTAGCATCCTGCCCGGAGACGTAGCCGGCATAAAACAGCGCGGCCTTCTCCAAATACTCACTGCGGCTTTTGCACCCCGCAGTCTCCACCGCCCGATCCATCACCTCCAGCGTGGATGGGTACAGCCAGACGGGGATGGCCGTCTTGACGATCTGGCCGGCGTGTTCGATCTCCACCTCAATGGGAGTTTTGTCCAGCCCGTAAAAATCGGCAGCCTTGGATTCCACAATTTTGTATCGCCCTAACGGCAGAGGCTTGGACACAGCGACGCCATTTTTATCGGTGCGGATGGTATCCACCAGATTGCCGGTGCGGTAGTGGTAGATCTCAAACTCGGTGTTGGGAATGGGGGTCCCGGCGGGCCAGCCGTTCATGGAATTGTAGTCCTCGGAGGTCTTGGAGATCTGGATCTGTCCTGTGACGGCGGTGTTCTCCCAGGTGATCTCAGTGGTGGTCCCATCAGTGACGTAGACCGTCTTCAGCTGCGTATCCACCAGGTACCCCTCATTTTCCAGCTCCCGCAGGTAGTAGCGGCCAGAGGAGGGCAGATCGTCGATATACACATAGCCCTTGTCATCGCTGCTGTACTGTCTGATGGGGTCTTGCTGGCGTCGTAGAGCAGGAAGGTCACCCCGTAAATTCCCTTTTTGGTGGTGGAATCGACCTTATGGATCAGGATGCCGCTCATGGCCCGGTTTGTGACCGTGAGGGTGGTCGTTTTACCGTCCCGAATAGTGAAATAGACGGGTGTGCTGTCCAGTTTGAAGCCTTTACCGGCCTCGGTTTCCACCGCGTAGTAGTCCCCGGCGTTCAGGTCCAGGTGGGCGCGGCCCTGTTTGTCGGTGGTCACGGTATCCACCAGCCCGCCGTCCATCTTTCTGATCTCAAAGGTGACATTGGGGATGCGCTTATCTCTGTCCGCCTCATTGACCTTGATCAGCTCCAGCCCGCCCGCGCTCTTATTAATAAAGGTGAGGGTCTGGCCGCCGATTCCGCCCTTGATCTCAATGCTCTTGGGGGTGGGGTCCAGCACCACGCCGTCGGGCACATGGAGTTCCTTAGCGGTGATGACCGTCCCCGGCTCCAGATTGGGGAGTACAATGCGGCCATACATGACGAAAAAAACGGCGTTCTGAAGGAGGCACAGCTGTATGAAACCCATCCCGAAACAGGCAAAAAAGATATGTAAAAACCGGGGCGCTTCCAGGCCTCCGCTGTACATATCTCTGAAACGGCGAAAAACCCTTGGAAAATCAGGCGTTTCCAGCCCCGGCAAGTGGGAGGTTTACGGCAAACAGAGGTGGGGCGATGACGAAAAATCCGACAAGCCGGGTGAGGCCCAATGCTGAACCTCCGCCCGGGCAGTCATGTGTACAGCCTCCTGCTTGTACTGGCTGCTGTGGGTGAGTTTCCCACACGCTCACTGCGGCTGCTCGGCAATGAGCGCTCTTACGAGGCGCTGGTCCACCGGCTGGAAACTGTGCAGCAATTCCGTTCGGCGGACGGCAATGGCCTCGGGAGCTATAAGCTGCTGACGGTCAGCGGCAGAGGAGAGCGGCGTACCATCCATCTCAGCAAGAGCGCCCTTCCGCTCCTTTCAACTCTGCATCCATCTGCGCTGGAATGCTATATGGAAGCGACGGGCGGACATCGGTTCTCCGGAAGCCGCGCGCATATCCAGCGCAACCATCGTGTGGCGGAATCCCTGGCGGTCTGCCTCAGCGCCGGGGTGGAGACACGCCCCTGGATTCTCCCGCCCCTGCAAAAGCGGCGGATCGAACGGCGCGTGCCCGATACGCCCAGCTTCTATCTTGCCAAGGCCTTGAAGCGGCTGGACGGCACAGAGCTGAACAAGACCATCTTCACACGCCTGACAGGAGCGCTCTTCTCCCCCGGCTGTTGTTACGCCGTTTACAACACCCAGGGGCATGTGATGAAGTGGAGCGGCATGGGGGAGTTCAAAACCGCCTGCCACCTGACTGAGCTGGCCCGTATGAACGCGGGCTTGGAGCAGGTGGACCGGGCGCTTCTTCTGGGGGAGCGGATGGACGTGGCGCTTCAGACGCTGCTGGAATCGGATAAAAGCCCCAGGATGGAACTGCGCTTTGACCGCATTTATCCTCATATCCACTTTATCCCCGCGGACCGCCAGGGTGTTCGGCTGCTTCGCCTTCTCACGCTCCCGGACTGGAACGAGCGGCTGCTGTCGGCCGTGTTCCCACACGAATGGCGGCTGACAGGCCCCGGCTCCTTTGAGTGTGACGCCCGGCATGAGGGCCGCTTTATCCTCTCCCACCTGGACGGGGATATCGCCCGCCTGATCCGGTTCCGGCAGGCGCTGGAGAATGGCGCAGGCCCCTTTGAGGTCCTGTGCTTTCCCTGGCAGGCCGCGTTTCTGCGGGAGTATCTGGGCGGCGCAGTCCCATTGCGTCTGCTCTCCATTGACGCGCTGGAAGGAGGAATGGAATGAAGGAGAAAAACGGGAAGCTCCCGGAAGACGAAAAGCGGCGCCGGAGGGCCCTTGCCGCTGCCGCCCTGCTGGGCTTGGCGGGAATTCTATACCTGAGCGGCCTGCTGGCCCAGCTCCGGACCGGGTACCGAAGCTGGATGGCCGAAGGCGGAATGGCCGGGCAGTCCCTGATGCCGCCCGTCTCACTGAATCCTCTGCGCTGCTGGCGCTGTGCCTTTTCTCTGACGGGAGTGCAAAGCATTCTGTTTCTTCTGCTCCTGGCCGGGGCCTCGGTCCTCTATGTCAAGCTCCACGACCGCTTCGGTGGAAAGAATCCCGACGAACGGAATTTCTCCCGCAGTGATCGGGGCACCTACGGCACCGCAGGGTGGATGGGAGATCAGGAACTCCGCGACGTTCTGGAGGTGGCCAGCCCGGCCAAGGCCCGGGGCATCATTCTGGGTAAACGGCAAAACGGCGACCTGATCTGTCTGCCGGAGGACACCCGGCTCAACAAGCACGTCGCGGTCTTCGGCGCCAGCGGCACCATGAAGTCCAGAGGCGTCATCCGCCCGGCCCTGTTCCAGAGCATCCGGCGGGGAGAGTCCGTGGTCGTCACGGACCCCAAGTCGGAAATCTACTCGGACACCGTGGAGCTGTTCCGAAAGCACGGCTATACCGTGCGGGTCTATAACCTGCTTCAGCCCCAGCACAGCGATTCCTGGAACTGCATGTTCGATTTGAACGGCGATACCCTGATGGCCCAGGTCCTGACGGATGTCATCATCGCGAATACAAAGGGAGACGGAAAGGGGGACCACTTCTGGGATAACGGCGAGGCGAATCTGCTCAAAAGCATGATCCTCTATGTGGATCAGGACCCCAGCCGCGGGCCGGAGGAACGAAACCTGCCCGCTGTCTACCAAATGCTTACGCAGACCTCGGAAAAGCAGCTGGGGGCGCTGTTTGACCGTCTGCCCCTATCCCATCCGGCCAAGGCCCCCTATAATCTCTTCAGCCAGGCCAGCGACAATGTGCGGGCGGGCATCATCCTGGGCCTGGGCACCCGGCTTCAGGTCCTTCAGAGCGAGGCCGCCCGGCAGATCACCAAGCACTCCGACATCGACCTGGCGGAGCCGGGAAAAAGCAAGTGTATCTATTACATCATCCTGGACGATCAGAACTCCTCCCTGGAATTCCTGTCGTCTCTGTTCTTCGCCTTCCTGTTCATCAAGCTGGTCCGCTACGCCGACAGCACGCCGGAGCAGCGCTGCAAGGTCCCGGTCAACATCATCCTGGACGAGATGAATAATATCGGGGTGATCCCCGACTTCGGGCGACGGCTCTCCACGATCCGCTCCCGCTCCCTTCAGGTACTGATGGCCTGCCAGAACCTGCCCCAGATCCAGAACCGATACCCCAACAACCTCTGGGCAGAGTTGCTGGGCAACGCGGACACCCAGCTCATGCTGGGCTGCACGGACGATGTGACGGCGGAATTTATCAGCGCCCGGAGCGGGGACATGACGGTGGAGGTGAACTCCACCATGACCACCCGGCAGAGCATCGCCGTTGCCCAGGTCATTCCCCAGTACCGTTACACCGAGGGCCTGGGCCGGAGGCGGCTGCTGACGCCGGACGAGGTGCTGCGCCTGCCCAACGATCAGGTCTTGATCATCATACGCGGGCAGAAGATCCTGCGGGCCTGGAAGTTCGATTACACCGGACATCCATACGCCAGGGAGATGTCAAAGACCAGCATCCAGGAGTTCGTGCCCTGCCGGCTGGCGGAGTCTGCTCCATCCGAGCCGCGGCCCCCAGTGACAGCAATGGCGATTTCGCCCTTGAGCGAGCCGCCCGACGCACCGCCGCCGGTATCTCCGCCGCCGGAACTAGAGGCGGCCAAGCCAGTGAAGCGGCGTCCGGCTCTCTATGAAAGCGCGGCGCCGCCGGAGGACTTTTAAGGAAGCACTGAATAAATCCCCGCGCACGTCTTGCCGCCAAATTTTCCGCCTGGCTGCGTTAAAAAACCTTGAAATCCGTCAGGATTCCTGCGGTTTTTTGCCTTGCCAGACAAAAAATTTGGCTGGCAATCCGCACACGTCGATTTAATCAGCGCTTCCTTAACCCCCTGAAAGAAGGGCAGCCAAAACCGGCCGCCCTCTTTTTATATCTCAATCCAACACAAAGGAGGAACTACAACATGCCTAGAAAGAAAATCACTCCCGAGCAGGAACCCATCAGTGAGGGTATGGAGCTCGGAATTGACACAGAGCAGATGAATCCTGAAGCTGCCGGTGAGCAGGCTGGAATCGGGCCCTGCCCGCCTGGGGAATCGGATGCGTTCGAGCTTTCGTCCGTGCCGGAAGGCGCTCCGGAGGAAGAAGCCGAAACGTTTGAACCCCAGCCCGCCTTGGAGCCGGAGTCCGACGGCCTGCCGGATGGGCCCCCGTCTCCTGGGGAGCCGGAAACGGGCCTGGAGGGCGACGGCCTGGGCAGCGCCCCCCTGTCCGACCTGGAGGCGGCGGAAGCGTCCGCCTTCAGCGAAGGCGAAAGCGAGTCAGGCCAGGGAGATGACCTCTCCCAGCCCGGCGAGGAATTGACGGAAAGAGAATCCGGCGTTCCCTTGGAGGATGAACCCCTCACGCAGTCCGATTCCAGCGAGGGAGAAACCCCTCCGGAGCCCCAGGAGGAGCCGCCCGCCAGCGCCGAACGGTCCCAGAAGCTCCGGATGCCCCGGCAGCGGCGAGACGCCCGGATCGTCTCCATCGACGCGGAGCGCAGCGTGGAGACGGACACGGACCGCCTGCGCAGCGACCTGCTGGATTTGGTGGAGTCCATGAAGGGCAAGAAAATCCTGACGGACATGGTCCAGGGCGTGGAACGGCCCTCACCGGACTCCGAGCTTTCCTACGCGGTGGTGTATCACGGCTCCTTCAAGGTCATCATTCCCGTTTTGGAGATGGTGGAGGAGCCGGAGGATTACCGCGGCCAGCCCAAGGGCGACGTTCTGCACTACCTGCTCAATAAGCGCCTGGGCGCGGAGATCGACTACATCGTCAAGGGCGTGGATCAGGAAACCGGCGTGGCCGCGGCCAGCCGCCTGGAAGCCATGGCCAAGAAGCGGAAGGAATACTACTTCCGCACGGACACGGGCGGCAACTATCAGATCTACGAGGGCATTCGCGCCGAGGCCCGTGTCATCTCCGTTATACGGGCCGGTATCTTCATCGACCTGTTCGGCGCTGAAACCTACATTCCCCTGAAGGAACTCTCCTACCAGCGCTGGGTCGATGCTGGCGTGCACTATCAGCCTGGCCAGCGGGTGCTGGTGAAGGTGCTGGAGGTGGACCGCTCCGATAGAAACCGGCCCCGTGTCTCCGCCTCGGTGAAGCAGGCCAGCGAGAACCCCTACGAAAAGGCGCTCCAGAAATACAGCGTGGGCAGCCGCTATGTGGGCACCGTCAGTCTGGTGGACCTCAACGGCGTGTTTGTCTCTTTGGATGGCGGCATCGACTGCCTGTGCAGCTATCCGCCCCGGGGCCGGCCTCCCCGCGGCTCGCGGGTGACGGTCCGTATTCTGGGCATCAACCGCGAGAACAACCGGATCTGGGGGGCCATCACCCATATGACCACCACCAGATAGGGAGGCGCCATCATGAACATCTCCAGCATTTCTCCCCGGCGATGGGCCGCGCTGCTGCTCACTGTTCTCCTGATGCTGTCTCTGACCCCCGCCGCCCTGGCGGACACGGACGAAAATACGCCGCGCATCACAAAGCAACCCGATCAGCTGGTTCTTCAGCTGGGCACGCGCTGGGCCGGTGTGGAGTTCGAGCTTCGCACGGACGCCGGTAAGTTTCCCGTCCCTGTGGTAGTGGATGAAACCGGCGTCCTCACCATGGACCTGGGGGGAAGCAGCACTTATACGCTCAGCTGCCTGGAATCCTCAGTCCCGCTCCCAGAGCCGGAAGTGGAACCGGTAAAGGAACCGGCGGAGGATTTACCCGCACCGCAGGAACCCACCGAAGGCGATTCTTCCTCCCACCTGCTGGCGGTTTTCCTTTTGCTGCTGTTGGCCGTCATCGTGATCGCCGCCTTGGTCTACATGAAACACCAGCGGCGTCCCCACTATGACAACTGGGAAGACGATGAAGACGCCCTGTAGAAGCGGCTTTGTTCTCCCAGATTGACTTTGGGCGAAAAAGTGTTAATAAACTGTAGATATTTCATATTTTGATTGACTTTTTTGCCCTGATATGGTATATTTAGAACATACCAAGGAACGCGCTCAGGCTCTCGATCCGCTGTCCTCTCTCAGCGGCAGACCTGCCGGAAACAGGGCGGGGAATCGTTACGGATCGCCGTCATGCGCAGATCCACAATAGCGTGGGCCTTGCAAAAAAACGTGTAGCCGGAAGGCTGCTGAAATACAGTACAGAGTCAATTGCTGGATGAGACACCAATACGCCAGCGCTTGATTCTGTGCTGTCTTTTTTCAGCGGCCTTCCGGCTTTTTTGCGTTTTTCACTACGAGCATAGAGGTGCGCATTGGAATAGGAGGTATCGACAATGAGCAAGAAACGTGGTTCCAGGAACAGGCGCACCCCGGCCGGCGCCGATTGGCCGCGCTGCTCCTGCGGCTGCCAGGCGGTGCTTCGGCCCGCCGGTGAGGTGTGCGGAGGAGCAAAGCCAGGCACAATGGCCTATGTGTGCCCCAGATACCCGGAGTGCGACTCCTATGTGCTGGCCAGGTCGGACACGCAGAAACCGATGGGTACTCTGGCGTGGCCGGAGCTGCGGCGGCTGCGGAGGGCGGCCCACGTCAGCTTCAACCGGCTCTACGAGTCCGGCCTGATGACGAAGCGGGAGGCATACCGCTGGCTGTCCGGTATTGTGCAGGCCCCTATGGCTTATGCGCACATCGGATACCTTGGCGAGTATTACTGCCGTGTGGTGATTGAGGAGAGCGAGAAGCTGCTGGCCAGAAACACACCCAAGGAGCCAAAAAGCAGTCAGACTGAAGGGAGGGAACGATATGCGTCCACTTACCGGCGCGGAACAAAGGCGGGTTGAAGAAAACATGGGCCTGGTAGGCCAGGTCATCAAGGACTGCGTCCACCAGTACAGCAATGGCGTATATGACTACGATGACCTGAAGCAGATCGGGTATATGGGACTGTGCAAGGCAGTCCTGACGGACAAGCCGGGCCGGGGAGAGTTTTCAACCTACGCCTACATCGTCATCCGCAACGAACTGTACAGCGCACTGGAGTATTCCACCCGCCGGGCCGCGGAGATGGCCACTGATCCGGCGGAGCTGCTGCTTTCGGAGTCCGGCGAGTCTCTGGAACAGCAGATGGTATGCGGAGAACTGCTAAACCGCCTGGAGCGAGCGGAGGCGTCTGCCTGCGGCGTCACTGCAAAGGGCTTCCAGGCCATCCATCTTTTGGCCCAGGGCTACAGCAGCCGGGAGATCGGTGAGCGGTTCGGCGTCCAGGCCAACCATGTGACCGCCTGGGTGGCCAAAGCCAGGAAGCAGCTTGCGGCCATGAGCACACCATAGAACTTTAAATTATGAGTTGCATTTTCCGGACAAGTCGGCTATAATACGCAGGCGTATTTGAGCGTACAACAACAGACAAAAGGAGATTTCCAATGAATAAAAACGAGTTGATTGCCGCCATGTCTGAAATCAGCGGCCTTTCCAAAAAGGACTGCGAAACCGCGCTGAACGCATTTACGGAAGCAGTGGAGCAGGCCCTCAAGGCCGGTGACAAGGTCCAGCTGGTTGGCTTCGGATATTTCGAGGTAAAGTCTCGGGCCGCCCGCACTGGGCGCAATCCCAAGACGAAGGAGCCTGTCGAGATTCCCGCCTCCAAGGCCCCGGTGTTCAAGGCCGGCAAGCCCCTGAAGGATGCGATCCAATAACAAAATCGCCCGTGTACTCCAATTGGGAAGTATATGGGCGATTTCTTTCATCCTGAATTTATGCGGGACTCTGCAAATATACATTGATATTTACTCAATATTTTGCTATACTCTCGATTAGAAGGAGGTGCATGTTATGCCAAGTATCCGCCCCATTTCCGATCTCCGCAACAGCGCCAATGAGATCTCGGATTTTTGCCGGCAGACCGGCGAGCCTGTTTACATCACCCGGAACGGGACAGGCGATATGGTGGTGCTCAGTTTGGAGGAATACGAACGTCAGCAGGCGCTGATTGACCTATACGGAAAGCTGGCAGCAGCGGAGCAGGAAATCGCGTCCGGCGCCGAGGGTGAGGACTTCCTGACCGTGGCTCGCAAGCTGAGAGGACGTCTGCATGGACAAGTATAAGGTCAAGATCTACCCAACGGCCAAACAGGACCTGATGGATATCATCGACTATTTGAATACACTGTCCCCTGAAGCCGCTCTGCGTTACTACGACCTCCTCACTGAGCAAATTGCAAGCCTTTCTCATATGCCGGAACGATGCCCGCGTCCAAAGGACCTTGCGTTGGCCGCAAAAGGCTACCGTTGCCTGATCATCGAAAAGTATCTGGTCTTTTACGTCGTGGACGGAGATATCGTACAAATCCGACGCATCTTGTATGGATGCCGCGATTATCATGCTTTACTATAGTAATCCCCACTAATTCAGACGAAAAGGTGAGACTTGACATTCCTGCCAGGAATTCGTCAAGTCTCACTTTCTGTTTGCTTGTCTGTATTGACCGCAGAAATAAAACTGTTTATAATATCTTCCAGATAATGGTATTGTTCTGGAGATAATTGAGAAACCTTAGCAGCGAGGGGCGCTACATCGCCATTGGATATCTCTCCAAACAGCAGGTAATCCGCGCTGATCTCCAGTGTACGGCACAGCTTGACGATATTTTGGGGGCGCAGAGCCTTCCGCCCAGTCTCTGCTGTTGAGATTGTTTGTGTGGTCATTTCCGCCCGCTCGGCAAGCTCCTCTTGGGTCAGGCGGAGCTGCTTTCTGCGCTTTGTCAGACGTTCTCCCATGCTTTGTATCAGTTCATCCATCTTACCCCTCCTAACAATAACATTCTATCCGCCATAGCGTAAAAAATTAACATGCTATAGATGGAATTTATTATCTAATGCGTTTATAATGAGGGGTATATCAAAAAAAGGGGGGTTATTTCTTGAAAAACGCATGTACTTTTACCGGCCCCAAGCCCACCCGGTTTAAGTTCAAGTACAATGAGGCCTATAAGCTGTGCAAGAAAATTAAGAAGTCTATGCTGACCCAGATGAAACGTCTTTATAATGAAAAAGGCGTCCGCCGGTTTTATATCACGAGTGCTATCGGTGTACACATGTGGGCCGGGGAGCTGGCGCTTCAACTGAAATCACAGCCGGGCTATGAGGATATTGAGCTTGCTACTGTTCTGCCGTTCCCCGACTACAACACACAATGGGACATCAAGAGCAGGAAACGGATGGAGACTCTGATTCGATGCTGTGTTGAGTGCATTACACTTGGAAAATCCGCCAGCCAGGAAAACTATGTTTTGACCAACCGCTATCTTGTAGACCATTCTCAGTTTTTAATCGCAGTAAGTGAGCACACGGATGATTCTTTTCAAGATTTGACCCAAATGGAATCCTACGCTGAGCAGAAGGACTTATGTATAATTTTTCTCCATCCTGATACAGCCGAAGCAAGGGGTGTTTTCTAGGAATCTATGTGTTGCTAGACTACAGTGCCTTGGAATATCAAAAGAATTCCGAGGCAAAGCTCCACACTCTACCTCGGAATTCGTTTCTACTTTTTTTGACCAAGGTCCGGTCCGTTCCAATCAGTCAATTCCTTTCATCTGTCTCCTACGCCATGCTTTCAGGGTATCTCCAAAATTCAGACGAAATGGAGGAACAATCTTGTGGAAGCGAAGCACGAGGAGACGTAATCACATATTGATCCAGTCAAATAGTACTATCACTGATATGTGCAACAAATACTGAAGGGAAAGAGGGCTTATCAATGTAGTAAACACAACATGATAAAGCCATGCTTCTGCGGAAGTTTCCCCAACCCGAATCAGGCTTTCCTGGCGGCGGCCACTGCAGCCCGGATTTTTTCCGGGTCCTTTTGTTTGTCCGTCTCCACGCCGCTGGAGATGTCCAGCCCGTAGGGGTGGAGAAGGCGTATCGCGTCCGGAATGTTCTCCGGCGTCAGCCCCCCGGCCAGCAGGAAGGGCCGGGCCACGCCTCCCGCCATGGACCAGTCGAAGGTCTCCCCGGTGCCGTAGCCATTGTCCAGGATGACCAGGTCCGCCGGGGAGGCACCTGCGGCCTCCAGGTCCTCGGGCCCCCGGACCTTGAAGGCCCTCCACACCGGATGGCCCGGGGCGGCGGCCCGGAGGGCGGCGATGTAGGCGGCGTCCTCGTGTCCGTGGAGCTGGGCCACGGAAATGGTGCCGTCGTTCAGCAGTGCCGCCACGTCCTCCACCGGCTGGTCCACGAAGACCCCCACGGGGACGACGCCCTCCGCCAGCCCCCGGCGCAGGGCCCGGACCTGGTCCGGGGTGCGGTTCCGGTGGCTCTTGGGGAAGTTGACGATGAAGCCGCACCAGTCGGGCCGGACGGCGTTGACATATTCGATGTCACAGGGCCGGAAGAGGCCGCAGATTTTGATCTTCGTCATACCGCCGCCTCCCGCATGGCCCTCAGCAGGGCGCTCTTATCCTCCGCCCGCATCAGCGCTTCGCCTATGAGCGCCGCGTCCGCGCCGGTTTTTCTCAGCGCCGCCGCGTCCTCCGGGCCGGTGACGCCGCTCTCGGCCACATACACGCACCCCGGCGGGATGAGGTCCCGCAGCCGGGCGGCGTTGGAGAAATCCACGGAAAAGTCCTTCAGGTTCCGGTTGTTCACGCCGATGATCTCCGCCCCCGCCTCCACGGCGGAACGGATTTCTTTTTCGTCGTGGGCCTCCACCAGGGCGGCGAGGCCCAGGCGGTGAGCCAGGTCCAGGAACCGGGCCAGGGTTTCCGTCTCCAGCAAGGAGCAGATCAGCAGCACCGCCTCCGCCCCCAGGTACCGGGCCTGGTAAATCTGATACTCGTCCACCGTGAAGTCCTTGCGGAGCATGGGGAGGGAAATCTCCCGGCGGACGGCCTGGAAAATCCCGTCGGACCCCAAAAACCACTTGGGTTCCGTCAGGCAGGACACGGCGTCGGCCCCGGCGGCCTCGTATTCCCGGGCGATGTCCAGATAGGGGAAGTCCTCCGAGATCACGCCCTTGGAGGGGGATGCTTTTTTAATTTCGCAGATGAAGCGCATCCTCGGCTGTTTCAGCGCCGCCAGGAAACGGTCCCCGCCTCCCGGACCGTCCGCCCGGCACAGCTCCCGCAGGGTCTCCAGGGGCAGGGCCGCCCGGTCCGCCGCGACGCGCTCCCGGGCGTGAGCGGCGATGGTATCCAAAATGGTCCCCATAGCTTATCCCCTCTGGGAAGCGGCCCGCACCGCCTCCAGCGCCGCCAGGGCCTTTCCGCTGTCGATGAGCTCCCCCGCCAGCCTCACACCTCCGGCCAGGTTCTCCGCCTTGCCGCCGATGCAGAGGGCCGCTCCGGCGTTCATCAAGACCACATCCCGCTTGTGCCCCCGCTCCGTGCCGCTGAGGATGGCCCGGGTCGTGGCGGCGTTCTCCTCCGGGGTCCCGCCGGTGAGGTCCGACTTTTGGCAGCGGGTCAGGCCGAACTGCTCCGGCGTGATTTCATAGGTCCGGCTGGCTCCGCTGTCAAATTCGCAGACGGTGGTGGGGGCGCTGAGGGAGATCTCGTCCAGCCTGTCCTGGCCGTAGACCACCATGCCCCGCTCCACGCCCAGCTTCATCAGCACCTGGGCCAGGGGCTCCGCCAGGGAGGGGTCGTAGACCCCCAGGAGAATGCGCCGGGGCCGGGCGGGGTTGGTCAGGGGACCCAGGATGTTGAAGACCGTCCGGATGCCCAGCTCCTTCCGGATGCCCCCCACGTACTTCATGGAAGTGTGGTACTTCTGGGCGAAGAAAAAGCACATGCCCGCCTCTTTCAGCATCTCCACGCAGCGCTCCGGCGAAAGGTCGATGTTCACCCCCAAGGCCTCCAGGCAGTCGGCGGTGCCGCACTGGGAGGAGGCGGCCCGGTTGCCGTGCTTGGCGATCTTCAGCCCCCCGGCGCAGGATACGAAGGCGGAGGTGGTGGAGATGTTGAAACTGTGGGCCCCGTCGCCCCCGGTGCCCACGATCTCCATCAGCTCCATGTCCCCCGCGTCCACCCGGAGGGCGTGCTCCCGCATGGCGGCGGCGCAGCCGGTGATTTCGTCGATGGTCTCCGCCTTGGTGCTCTTGGTGGAGAGGGCCGCCAGGAACGCCGCGTTCTGGGTGGCGGAGGTCTCCCCGTTCATGATCTCGTTCATGACCTGATAGGCTTCCTCATAGGTCAGGTCCTGCTTGTCGACAATTTTCACAATGGCTTCCTTAATCATAACAAAATCCTCCTTGAATCATAGATGGATGAAATTTTCCAGCATGGTCTTCCCGTCCGGGGTCAGTATGGACTCCGGGTGGAACTGCACGCCGAAGATGGGATACAGGTCATGCCGCACCGCCATGACCTCCCCCTCCTCCGTCCGGGCGGTGATGGCCAGGCAGTCCGGCAGGGTGTCCGGGTCCGCCGCCAGGGAGTGGTAGCGGGCCACGGGGACCCGCTCCGGCAGTCCCCGGAACAGGGGGCAGCCGGGGTCCAATGTCACGGCGGACTGCTTGCCGTGCATGAGCCGCTTGGCGTAGGTGATCGTCGCGCCAAAGGCGGCGCAGATGGCCTGGTGTCCCAGGCACACCCCCAGCATGGGGATACGGTCCCCCAGGGCCTTCACGGCCTCGATGAGGATGCCCGCGTCCTCCGGCCTGCCGGGGCCGGGAGAGAGGATGATCCGCTCCGGAGCCAGGGCCCCGATCTCCGGGACGGTCAACTCGTCGTTCCGGACGACCTTGACATCCGGCTGGATGGACCCCACCAGCTGATGGAGGTTATAGGAAAAGCTGTCATAGTTGTCAATGAGCAGAATCATAAATCCGCCTCCTTCTGGGCCAGCTCCAGGGCCTCCACCACGGCCCGGGCCTTGTTGACGCACTCCTGATACTCCCGCTCGGGGACGGAATCGGCCACGATGCCGGCCCCGGCCCGGATGAACACCCGGCCGTTTTTCTTGTAGGCCAGCCGGATGGCGATGCAGGCGTCCAGGTTCCCGGCGAAGTCCAGGTAGCCCACGGCCCCGCCGTAGACGCCCCGCTTGTCGTCCTCCAGCTGGTTGATGATCTCCATGGCCCGGAGCTTGGGGGCCCCGGAGAGGGTCCCGGCGGGGAGCACCGCGTCCAGGGCGTCCAGCGCGTCTTTGTCCTCCCGGATGACGCCCCGGACGGTGGAGCCCAGGTGCATGACGTGGGAGAAGCGGAGGACGGAGAGGTAGTTTTCCACCTCCACCGTGCCGAAGCGGCTGATCTTCCCCAGGTCGTTCCGGCCCAGGTCCACCAGCATGTTGTGTTCGGCCAGCTCCTTCTCGTCGTGGAGAAGTTCTTCTTCCAGGGCGGCGTCCTCCTCCCGGGTCTTCACCCTGGGACGGGTCCCGGCCAGGGGGAAGGTGTGCAGGACCCCGTCCTCCAGCTTCACCAGGGTCTCCGGGGAGGCCCCCGCCAGCTCCATGCTGTCGCTGGTGAAGTAGAACATGTACGGCGAGGGATTGCTGGCCCGCAGCACCCGGTAGGCGTCCAGCAGGGAACCCTCGAAGCCCGCCTCCAGCCGGTTGGACAGCACCACCTGGAAGATATCCCCCTCCCGGATGTACCGCTTGCCCTTCTCCACCATGGCCTTGTAGGCGGGCAGGTCGAAGAGGGGCGTCAGGGGCGTGGTCAGCCGTCCGGGCTGGTGCTCCATGGGCCGGCCGTGCTTGAGGAGGGCGGCCATTCGCTCCAGCTCGCCGCAGGCGGCGGGGTAGCTCTCGTCCAGGTCCGCCGTGTCCGCCCCGGCCATGAGGATGATCTTCTGGCGGTAGTTGTCAAAGCAGACTATTTTATCAAAGAGCATCAGGTCCATGTCCTGGAACTTCTCCCGGTCCTGGGCGTCCAGCTTCAGGGACGGCTCGGAGTACTTCAGGTAGTCGTAGGCGAAGTAGCCCACCAGCCCGCCGGTGAAGGGCGGCAGGCCCGGTATCCGGGGACTTTTGTGCTCCGCCAGGAGCTTGCGGAGAAACGAGGCGGGGTGCTGGATCTCCGTCCGGACCGTGTCCAGGCTCCGTATCTGGAGGATGCCGTCCTTGCAGGTGATCTCCAGGGCGGGGTCAAAGCCCAGGAAGGTGTATCTTCCCGAACCCGCGCTGTCGGCGGCGGATTCCAGCAGGAAGCAGTGCCCGCTCCCGGCCCGGAGCACCCGCAGGGCCTGGATGGGGGTGATGAAGTCGGAGAAAAGCTCCCGGCTGACGGGGATGCGGCGGTAGTCGCCGGAGCCCGCCAGGGCCCGGGCCTCCTTGAGAGACGGATAGTACATATGGGTTCCTCCTTCCGGGCGGACAAAACAAAAACGCCCGCCCTTGACCAACAAATCAGTCAAGGACGGGCGAAAACGCTCGCGGTGCCACCTTGCTTCGCGGCCCAGAGAGACCGCGCCCTCAGCGGAGTACCAACATACCCCCGGCAACTGACGTATGCCCACACGTTCCGGGGTACTCGGCGAAACGCCTTTGCCCGGACCCTCAGCGGTCCATTTGCTGGTCTGTTTCCCGCCCGATTCCCAGCGCCACGGGCTCTCTGTGGGGGCATAGCCGGTTTGATCTCCGCTTCAACGGTTTAAACGGTTTATGCGTGCAGTATAGCGCGGGAAGCGCCCCTTGTCAAGAGGCAATTTCTTAGGCCCGCATTTTTTCCAGCTGCCCCGCCTGACGGAGGGAGGGGGACAGGGCGGCGTACAGCACCGGCGTAGCGATCATGGCGGCGATGGCGTTGAGGAGGGAGGCGGGCAGCTTGCTGCCCATGGTGACCACGGCGGTCTCCATAGGATAGCCGTAGACGAACATCTGGAACACAAAGGTTTTCAGCATGTACATGGCCACGTAGGACAGGGCCCCGGCCACACAGGCGGCAATGTTCCGGCTGTGATTCCCGGCCTCCGTTCCGCCGGAGAAGGCGATTTTGGCGCAGATCCAGGCCATGAGGAATTTGGTCACAAAGGTGATGGAGCAGTTCAGCAGGTCGTACCCGCCGAACAGGGCGTCATACAGCGTGGAGCCCAGGCCCGCCGCCAGCCCGCCGGCCAGGGGTCCCATCAGCAGGCCGCTTAGCAGACAAAGAGCGTTGGCGAAGTGGATCTTCGAGCCGAAGAGGGGAAAACGGAAAAACGTCACCGCGCACACCAGGGCCGCCAGCACGGCGGTGTACACGATCTTTTGCGTAGTCCAAGTTTGCTTCATGTCAAATGCCTCCAGTAAGAAGTCTTTGCGACAGTATACTTTATAGCTGACCTTTTGTGAATATCCAATTTAAAGATTTTTTATAAGGTCAGTTCCGCTTTTACAAAGTCAGCCAGGGCCGGGCCGCCCGTTCCTGAGCGGTCTGCTCCAGGGGAACGTCCAGCAGAATGAGCTCCTCACCATCCCCGGCCAGGTGCAGAAGCGCCCCGTTGGGCGCGGCCAGCAGGGACTGTCCGGCAAATTCCATTTGGTCCTCCCGGCCGACTCGGTTGCACATGGCGGTAAACACGGTGTTTTGAAAGGCCTGTACCCGCACCTCCCAGGCAAACAGCTCCAGCGGCTCGCCTACAATGTTGGCGGTTGGAATCAACACCAGCTCCGCCCCCTGCCGGGCACAGCTTTGAATCCCGTCCGGCAGATGCCGGTCGAAGCAGATGACAATCCCGATTTTCCCGAAGGGGGTGTCATAGACCTTGAAGCCGTCGTCGGAGGACGTATAGTAATCCTGCTCGTAGAAAAACCGGGACTGGGAGATGTGGACCATTTTAGAGATGCCCATAATCTCTCCGTCCACCCCAATCATCGGCGAGGCGTCATAGCGCCTGCCGTCCAGCTCCAGGTAGAGGTTGGGGCTGGCCCAGATACGGGCCTCCCGGCAAGCGGTTCGAATGGCTGTCAGCTCCGGGCCGTCCGGCGTCATGACCCAGGGGCCGGCGTCCCGTTTCTCGTACTGAGGGAAAAAGGGAGAGAGCTGGATCTCGGGGAAGAAGATCAAATCCGCCCCGTCCTCTCCGGCGCGGCGGATCGCCCGGAGGGTTTTGTCCAGGTTCTCCTGGATGGAACCGCTCATGGCGGTCTGTGACATTGCCAGCTTCATGGTTTCCTCCGTTTCTGAACAGTTAATCCGATGGAAGGATGACACCGCCGCCCAGCACCGTGTCTCCGTCGTACAAAACCGCTGCCTGCCCCGGCGCGGGGACAGGCTGGGGCTCGTCAAATACCACGCGTACCCGGTTTAGACCGGCGGGAAAGACGATGACGGGGAGCTCCTTTTGTGTGCTCCGCAGCTTGACGCCGCAGCGGAAGGGGATATTTGGCACCTCGCCGGAAATCCAGTAGAACGCCCCAACGCCGATCCAGGCGCGGAGCAGCGTGTCCTTTGTGCCGAGGGTGACCGTGTTGTCCTTCGCGGAAATGGCGCGGACATAGAGACGCTCCGGGGCGGAGACTCCCAGGCCCCGCCGCTGGCCAATGGTGTAGTGGATGACGCCCCGGTGGGTCCCCAGGACCTTCCCGTCGGCGTCCACAAAGTTCCCGGGCACAGAGGCCCTGCCTGAAACACGCTCCACGGCGGCGGCGTAGTCCCCGTCGGGGGCAAAGCAGATATCCTGGCTGTCCGGTTTTTCCGCATTGAGGAGCCCTTCGTCCTGCGCGATTTGGCGGACCTGGGCTTTTCGCAGCCCGCCCAGGGGGAACAGGGTGTGGGCCAGCTGGTCCTGGGTCATGCTGTAAAGGAAATAGCTCTGGTCTTTGGCCGGGTCCAAGGCCTTTTTCAAGACATACCGCCCGCCCCGCTGTTCAATCCGCGCATAGTGCCCGGTAGCGAGATAGTTAAAGCCCAAGACCCTGGCCCGGTCTAAAAGTATCCCGAATTTCAGATGCCGGTTGCAGTCAATGCAGGGATTGGGCGTCAGGCCGCTTTCGTAACCGGCGGCGAATTTCTCCATCACCGCTGTCCGGAATGCGTCCTTGAAGTTGAACACGTAGTAGGGGATCTCCAGCCGAAAGGCCGCCGCCCGGGCGTCCTCCACGTCGTCCAGGGAGCAGCAGGTCCGATGGCTTGAGATCCCCGCCTCCTGATTGTCGTAAAGCCTCATAGTACAACCGGCGCAGTAATACCCCTGCCTCTTCAGCAAAAGAGCGGCGACGGAAGAATCCACGCCGCCGCTCATGGCGACCAAAACCTTACTGCCCACAGCCTTCACAGTGGGCGCAGTCCGGGAACTGGGCCGGGTCGTAGGCGATGCCGTGCCGGTCATAGTAGTCCTTCAGCGCCGCCTTGATGGCCTCCTCCGCCAGGACGGAACAGTGGAGCTTGTGGGCCGGGAGGCCGTCCAGGGCCTCGGCCACCGCCTGGTTCGTCAGGGCCATGGCCTCAGAAACCGGCTTTCCCTTGATCATCTCCGTGGCCATGGAGCTGGAGGCGATGGCGCTGCCGCAGCCGAAGGTCTCGAATTTCACGTCCTCAATGACGCTGTCCCGGATTTTCAGGTAGATTTTCATGATATCCCCGCACTTGGCGTTGCCTACCTCGCCCACGCCGTCGGCGTCCTCAATAACTCCCACGTTTCGGGGATTGCGGAAGTGGTCCATCACTTTTTCACTGTATAAAGCCATGATTTCACTCCTCCTCAGATGATATGCGGTGTCTTGCCGCTCTCTAAATCCCGCCACACCGGGGACATGCTCCGCAGGTACGCCACCACGTCCCGGACGGCTTCGATCAGATACTCCACGTCCTCCTCCGTGGTCTCCTCGCTGATGGTCAGGCGCAGGGAGCCGTGGGCGATTTCGTGGGGCCGCCCGATGGCCAGCAGCACATGGCTGGGGTCCAGGGACCCGGAGGTGCAGGCGGACCCGGAGGAGGCACAGATTCCCTTTTCGTCCAGCAGGAGCAGCAGGGACTCGCCCTCAATGCCCTCGAAGCAGAAATTCACGTTGCCGGGGAGGCGCTTTGCCGGGTCGCCGTTCAGAACGCTGTGGGGAATCTCCGAGAGTCCCGCGATCAGCCGGTCCCGCAGGGCGGAGACGGTGGCGGCGTTTTCCGTCAGATGGGCGCAGGACTCCTCCAGCGCCGCCGCCATGCCCATGATGCCCGGAAGGTTTTCCGTCCCGGCCCGCTTGCCCCGCTCCTGGGCGCCGCCCTCGATGAGATTCGTCAGCGCCACGCCCCGGCGGGCGTACAGGACGCCCACGCCCTTGGGCCCGTGGAACTTGTGGGCGGAGAGGGAGAGGAGGTCCATATTCTGCCGCCTCACGTCAATGGGCAGGTGCCCCGCCGCCTGGACCGCGTCGGTGTGGAACAGCACCCCCGCCTCCCGGCAGACCGCCCCGATTTCCGAGACGGGCTGGACGGTGCCGATTTCGTTGTTGGCGTACATGACCGTCACCAGGCAGGTGTCCGGCCGGAGGGCCTCCCGGACCTGTTCCGGCGTTACCAGGCCGTTTTCGTGGACGTCCAGCAGGGTGACCTGGAACCCCTCCTGTTCCAGCCTTTTCAGGGTGTGGAGCACGGCGTGGTGCTCGAAGGCGGTGGAGAGAATGTGGCGCTTATTTCTCCGGGCCCCCAGGGCGGCGGCGGAGCGGATAGCCTGGTTGTCCGCCTCGCTTCCGCCGGAGGTGAAGGTGAGCTCCTTTGCCTCGCAGCCCAGGCAGGCGGCAATCCTGGCCCGGGCGTCCTCCAGAGCCTCCTTGGCCCGCTGGCCGAAGGCGTAGAGGCTGGAGGGGTTGCCGTAGAGCCCGTCCATATAGGGCAGCATGGCGTCGATAGCGGCCCGGCTCATTTTCGTCGTAGCCGCATTGTCCGCGTATATTTTCATAAGAACCTCCGTTTTATTACCTACTGTTTTTATTGGTAATTGGAGTATGGCACGAAAAGCCTGTTTTGTCAATAGGCAATTTAACGCTTTGAAACTTTCTCTTGACAACTGGCGGCGGCCGCGCTATAATGGCCGCAATCTAACAAAGTAAACCGTTGAAGTGAAGGTAAAGGCCGCTTACGCGCGCGCAGAGAGTCCGGGATGGTGGAATCCGGGCCGAGAGGTGGACGGCCACAATGGGTCACGGAGGGCGCGGCAAAAGCGGGGATTTTCCCCCCGTCAGTAGCTCGCGACGCTGGAGGCAGGCGTTATCTTGCCGGGGGTATGATAGTACCCTGCTGAGGGCACGGCTTTTGCCGTGAAACAAGGTGGCACCGCGGTTTTTTGACCGTCCTTGATGAAATGTGATTTCATCGAGGGCGGTTTTTTGCTGCCAAAATTGAGGAGGAATTTTCTATGACAAATCAAAAGGGACGGTTCGGCGTCCACGGGGGGCAGTACATCCCCGAGACGCTGATGAACGCCGTGCTGGAGCTGGAGGCGGCCTATGGCCGCTGCAAGGCCGACCCGGCTTTCCAGGCGGAGCTGACGGAGCTTTTGAACGAGTACGCCGGGCGGCCCAGCCGGCTCTATTACGCGGAGAAGCTGACAAGGGATCTGGGCGGGGCCAAGGTCTATTTGAAGCGGGAGGACCTGAACCACACCGGGGCCCACAAGATCAACAACGTCTTAGGCCAGGCCCTGCTGGCCAAGAAGATGGGCAAGACCCGGCTCATCGCCGAGACCGGGGCGGGGCAGCACGGCGTGGCCACCGCCACCGCCGCCGCCCTGATGGGCATGGCCTGCGTGGTCTTCATGGGGGAGGAGGACACGAAGCGCCAGGCGCTGAACGTCTACAAAATGCGGCTCCTGGGGGCGGAGGTGGTCCCCGTCACCACCGGCACCGGGACGCTGAAGGACGCCTGCTCCGCCGCTTTCCGGGAGTGGATCAACCGCATTTCCGATACCCACTACTGCCTGGGCTCCGTCATGGGCCCCCACCCGTTTCCCACCATCGTCCGGGACTTCCAGGCGGTGATTTCCAAGGAGATCAAGGAGCAACTCCTGGAAAAGGAGGGGCGGCTCCCCGACGCGGTGGTCGCCTGCGTGGGCGGCGGGTCCAACGCCATC
The DNA here is from genome assembly GCF_950073225.1 of uncultured Oscillibacter sp. Taxonomy (NCBI): domain Bacteria; kingdom Bacillati; phylum Bacillota; class Clostridia; order Eubacteriales; family Oscillospiraceae; genus Oscillibacter; species uncultured Oscillibacter sp. The sequence goes on along the minus strand of NZ_CATMPS010000004.1, from coordinate 106,344 downwards.
GGGGCCTTCTACCATTTTCTCGGCGACCCCTCTGTCCGGCTCATCGGCTGCGAGGCCGCCGGGCGGGGCGTGGACACCCCCGAGACCGCCGCCACCATTGCCACAGGCCGGGAGGGCATCTTCCACGGCATGAAGAGCTACTTCTGCCAGGACGCATACGGCCAGATCGCCCCGGTGTACTCCATCTCCGCCGGTCTGGACTACCCCGGCATCGGCCCGGAGCACGCCATGCTCCACGACACGGGCCGGGCGGAGTATGTGCCCGTCACCGACGAGGAGGCCGTCCAGGCCTTCGAGTACCTGAGCCGAACGGAGGGGATCATCCCCGCCATCGAGTCCGCCCACGCCCTGGCCCACGCCATGAAGCTGGCCCCCACGATGGGGAAGAATCAAATCATCGTTGTCAACATCTCGGGCCGGGGCGATAAGGACTGCGCCGCCATCGCCCGCTACAGAGGGGAGGATCTCCATGAGTAACATTGCCAGAGCCTTTGCCAAGGGCAAGGCGTTCATCCCGTTCATCACCTGCGGCGACCCGGATCTGGAGACCACCGCCAGGGCCGTCCGGGCCATGGCGGAGGCCGGGGCGGACCTCATCGAGCTGGGTATCCCCTTTTCCGACCCCACCGCCGAGGGCCCCGTCATCCAGGAGGCCAACGTCCGCGCCCTGGCCTCCGGGACCACCACGGACAAGATCTTCGACCTGGTCCGGGACCTCCGGCGGGACGTGGCGGTCCCCATGGTCTTCATGACCTACGCCAACGTGGTGTTTTCCTACGGCTCGGAGAGGTTCATCTCCACCTGCGCGGAGACCGGCGTCGACGGCCTCATCCTGCCGGATGTGCCTTTTGAGGAAAAGGAGGAGTTCGACCCCCTCTGCAAACGGTACGGCCTGGACCTCATCTCCCTGGTGGCCCCCACCTCGGAGGACCGGATCGCCGCCATCTGCCGGGAGGCCGCCGGGTTCGTCTACGTGGTCTCCAGCCTGGGGGTCACGGGGGTACGCAGCGAGATCACCACGGACATCGGCGCCATGGTGCGGCTCATCCGGGCCAATACGGACCTGCCCTGCGCCGTGGGCTTTGGCATCTCCACGCCGGAGCAGGCGAGAAACATGGCGGGCCTCTCCGACGGGGCCATCGTGGGCAGCGCCATCGTCAAGCTCATCGCCCGTTATGGCCGGGAGGCCGCGCCCTATGTGGGGGACTACGTGCGGTCCATGAAGACCGCTCTGCTGTAGAGATTCTTCATCGAAACCCCAGATGCACAGCGTCTGGGGTTTTCCTCTGCTTTTAGCGCTGATTCCAAGGAACCATCATACGCCTGCCGAAATATGAAAAGGCAGTACGTGGAAAAATAGGCAATATACCTATTTATAAAGTTGGTTAATAGGTGTATAATGTCGTTATGATTTGATGAATCTTGCCCGCCGGTCAGAGTCATGTGCCTGGAATACAAGGAGAGTAAAATGAAAAACCCTTTGCACTATCAAATGACAGAATATGACTGTGGACCCACTTCCATGCTCAACGCAATCAGCTACCTGTTTCACCGGGAGGAGATCCCTCCGGAAATCGTCCGGAATATCATGCTGTACTGTCTGGACTGCTTCGGCCCGGACGGCGCCAGCGGAAAGTGCGGAACCTCCTGCATGGCCATGATGTTCCTCGGCAATTGGCTGAGTGGTTTTGGCCAAGCGGGTCATCTGCCGGTTTCAAGCCAATATCTCTCCGGACGGGAGGTGAATTTTTCGCAAAACGGAGGGCTGTCAGATGCCCTGCGCCGCAAGGGGGCCGCCGTTGTCCGGGTGGACCTGGAGGGCTGGCACTATGTGCTGTTGACAGGTATTCAGAAGGACATGGTATACTTCTTCGACCCCTATTACAGAACGGAGCCTTTCGATGACCTCGATCTTCGGGTTGAAACTGCTTGCCCGGACGCCTATAATCGCATCGCGCCAATCCACTGTTTTGAGGGAAACAGCGTATACGCCCTGCCGCCCCCGGAAAAACGGGAAGCTGTCTTGCTGTTCAATGAGAACACAAAGCTGACTGCGGAAACGACTGTGGAATATATCATCTGATTTTCACAAAATGAAGGGAGCGCATTGACCATGACATCAAAAACATCCTCCTATCGGGAACCCTTGATTCTGATTGCGTTCGTGGCCCTGGGAGCGGTCCTTGGAATTGTCCTGGGAGAAAAGGCCGCGTTCCTTTACCCCATCGGACAGATCTGGCTGAATATGCTGTTCGTTCTGCTGGTGCCGTTGATTTTCTTCTCTATCTCCAGCTCCATTGCGGGAATTACCGACACCCGCCGGGTGGGGAAGATGCTGGCGCTGACCATCGGTATCTTTGTCCTTACAGCCGCCGCTGCCGGGATCTATATGTTTTTGGTCACCGGAATCTTTGGCGTGGATACCTCCATTCAGATTGAGGCGGGAGAGGCGGCTGGAGAGCGGGCAGCGGCCGGAATCGGTGAACAGATTGTCAACGCGTTTACCGTCAGTGACTTCCCTCTGGTGATTTCCAGGGGGCACATCCTGGCTCTGATCGTCTTCACAGTGTTCTTTGGAATTACAGTGTCCGTTCTGGGTGAGAAGGGCCGCCCGGTGGCGGAATGGCTGAGCAATTTGTCTCTGGTGTTTTACAAAATGGTGGCGTTGCTGATGAAGCTGGCCCCTTTGGGCCTTCTGGCCTATTTTGCAAATCTGACCGGAACCTATGGAGCGGATCTGCTGAAAAGCTACGTCCGGGGACTGCTGATCTACTATCCCGCCGCCATCATTTATTTCTTCGTATTTCTGGCCCTCTACGCATTCCTGACGGCGGGACCTTGGGGCGTGAAGAACTACTTCAAAAATATCCTCACACCTGCCCTGACTGCTCTTGGCACCCGTTCCTCCGCTGCCGCTCTGCCTTTGCAGTTGGATGCCTGCGACAAGCTGGGGGTTCCCCGGGAGGTCAGCTCTGTGGTCGTGCCGGTGGGAGCAACCTGTCACATGGATGGGGCCTGTATCGCTACCATTTATGAAATTGTCCTCTGCTGCGCCCTGTTTAGTCGTCCGTTGAACAGCATTGGCGATTTTGCCTTTGCTCTGGTCATTGCGGTAGCCGGTTCTGTGGCCGTGTCCTCTGTTCCCGGCGGCGGCGCGGCGATGGAAACCATGGTGATTTCCGCCTTTGGCTTTCCTGCCGCGGCCTTGCCGGTGCTTCTGATGATGACTCAACTCTTTGACGCCGGCTGTACCCTGATCAACTCCTGCGGCGACACAGCGGCCTCCATGCTGGTGACACGAGCGCTGTACGGAAGGGATTGGTACAAACAAAACTTAAACGAAAAAACAGAGAAAGCCGTTTCCGGAAACTAAACGGCGGGAAAGGGGAGGCTACTGCGAGTGAGCGTGTTTGCGCGATGTAAGGGAACGCGGTACGGCGGCGACTGCCGCCCGGATATCCACGGGATTCTGATTCCCGGCAAGCGGGGCAGGCTGCTGTCCGTACTCTATACCGCCGGAGAACCGGGTCCGCATCCCACCGTCCTGCTGCTCCATGGGATTCCCGGCTGCGAGCGAAATTTTGACCTGGCGCAGGCGCTCCGCCGGGCAGGCTTTCATGTGCTGGTGTTTCACTACAGCGGCAGCTGGGGCAGTGATGGGGATTACTCCTTGACCCATGATCTGGAGGACGCCGACACCGTTCTGGACTATCTTGTGGAAGATACCGCGCATGGTATTGACAAAGAACGAATCTACGCGGTCGGCCACAGCATGGGAGGCTTCGTCTGTGCGCATCTGACGGCTCACCGGGCGGAAATCAGAGCCGGAGTCCTTATGATGCCCTGTGATATTGGGCGCTTTCCGCAGATTGCCGCCAGTGACGCCGCCGCTGCCGAAACCATCCGCCAGGTGCTGGAAGACAGCGCTCCATGGCTGAACGGCACCAGTGGAAAGGCTCTGCTGGAGGAAACGGTTGCTCACAGCCAGGAGTTCCGTTTGGAGGGGCTGGCGGAGCCGCTGTCAAAAAAACCGGTCTTGTGCGTCGCCGGAAGTCTGGATGTTTATACGCCGCCGGAACATCACTGTGTCCCTCTGGAACGTGCTGTCCAAAAGCAAAACGGCGTCCTGTTCCGTCTGGTCAGCTACCCGACAGACCACTTCTTTTCCGACTGCCGGGAAACAGTCGCCCAGACGGTTAAGACCTTTCCCCTGGAACAACTTTCCGTCGAAAAAAGCTGACAAAGGCCGCCGAGTCCCACAGAATCGTGGAAACCGGCGGCCTTCCTTATATTACATAATTGTTTCCGGCGTCACATGAATGGGTGAGATCCGCTATTGTAATGTGATCCAGATACTCATTGATAACCCGGTTCAGCCCTTTCCAGACCGGCAAAGTACGGCAATCCGAAGCCCTTGGACAGACGTCTGCGGTCTCCTCCAGACAGGTAACGGGCGCCAGCGTTTCCTCCGTCAGCCGTAAGACCTCTCCTACCGTGTATTGCTCCGGTCTGCGCGTCAGCTTGTAACCGCCTCCCTTGCCCCGCACGCCGGTGAGCAGCCTGGCTTTGACCAGCGTCTTGATAATGGCTTCCAAATATTTTTCTGAAATTTCTTGCCGCTGTGCGATTGCTTTCAGGGGAACGTACCCCTCCGATGGATGCTCAGCCAGGTCAGCCATAACCCGCAGGGCATAGCGGCCCTTTGTCGAAATCAGCATGGTATTCCTCCTTCCAGAGATAAACCCATTATAAAGCAGGGTTAATAGGGAATCAATAGAAATCTTTTTAAATAACGCTTGACAAAAGGAAGCGGTAGGCATATAATCCAGATTAACCCACTAGAAAGGTTGGTATTTATGAAGCTATACCGCGCCTCCTTTCGATGTCGCCGGTCCCATTCCGCATGGTGACACGATAACAACATAGATTGAGGAGGATTTTTATCATGAGCAAGATTTACACATCCGCCGACCAGCTGATCGGCAAAACGCCCCTTTTGGAGCTGGTCCACATTGAAAAGGAAGAGGGCCTGGAGGCCCGGGTCCTGGCGAAGCTGGAGTACTTCAACCCCGCCGGGTCTGTCAAGGACCGGATCGCCAAGGCCATGATCGACGACGCCGAGGCCAAGGGCCTTTTGAAGCCCGGCTCCGTCATCATTGAGTCCACCTCCGGCAACACGGGAATTGGGCTGGCCTCCGTGGCCGCCGCCCGGGGGTACCGCATCATCATCGTCATGCCGGAGACCATGAGCGTGGAGCGCCGCCAGATCATGAAGGCCTATGGCGCGGAGCTGGTTTTGACCGAAGGGGCCAAGGGCATGAAGGGCGCCATCGCCAAGGCCGACGAGCTGGCCAAGGAGATCCCGAACAGCTTCATTCCCGGACAGTTCGTGAACCCCGCCAACCCTGCCGCCCACAGGGCCGCCACCGGCCCGGAGATCTGGGAGGACACCGAGGGCAAGGTGGATATCTTCGTGGCGGGCGTGGGCACCGGCGGAACCCTCACCGGCGTGGGAGCGTACCTCAAGGAACAAAATTCCGCCATCAAGGTTGTGGCCGTGGAGCCCGCGTCCTCCCCGGTGCTGAGCAAGGGCACCGCCGGGGCCCACAAGATTCAGGGCATCGGCGCGGGCTTTGTCCCCGACGTGTTGGACACCAGGATCTATGATGAGGTCATCCCGGTGGAAAATGACGATGCCTTCGCCGCCGGGAAGCTGGTGGGGAAGAAGGAGGGCGTGCTGGTGGGTATCTCCTCCGGCGCGGCGGTCTGGGCGGCCATGGAGCTTGCCAAGCGGCCTGAGAACAAGGGAAAGACCATCGTGGCCCTGCTGCCGGACACCGGGGACCGCTACCTCTCCACGCCGCTGTTCGCGGACTAAGCGAGCATCCAAAAATTCCGCCGCAGCGCGGTAAACCTTTGGCGCATCCGACAGACTTTCCCTTTTTCTCAGTTTCCCATTGACAGTGATGACCAGACATGCTAATATACCTACTATCATAGTTCGTTAATGAAAGAAGGGCGTGCAATGTTTTACCAGGGTTTCCGAATGCAGGGCGGCATGTGCATGGGCATGATGAATGTCCAGGCTTCCTTGCGCTCACTTGCCGCCTGCCCGAACCATTTGGGGATCGTTTGACCTGACGCGCCGCGCCGTTTCAACGACTGCCGACCAAAGCGGGGAGCTGTGAGCTCCCCGCTTTTTTGCGCCTAAAAGGAGGGATTCTTTTTGATAGAGCTCAATCACATTTCCAAGGACTTTGACAGCGGCCCCCAGCAGGTCCATGCTGTCCGGGACGTCTCCCTCACGATTGAAAAGGGAGAAATCTTCGGGATCATTGGTTTCTCCGGGGCTGGAAAGTCCACTCTGGTCCGATGTATCAACCTGCTGGAGCGGCCCACCGCCGGAACGGTGACGGTGGACGGGCAGGAGCTGACGGCCCTCCCGGCCAGGGAGCTCCGCCAGGCCCGGAAGAAAATCGGCATGATCTTCCAGCAGTTCCACCTCATGCCCTCCCGGACGGTGTTCGGCAACGTGGCCTACCCCCTCCGGGGCAGCGGCCTGAGCAAACGGGAGATCGAGGAAAAGGTCCGGGGGCTTTTGGACCTGGTGGAAATCGGGGACAAGGCGGACGCCTATCCCCGGCAGCTCTCCGGCGGACAGAAGCAGCGAGTGGCCATCGCCCGTGCCCTGGCCAACGACCCCAGCGTCCTGCTCTGCGACGAGGCTACCTCCGCCCTGGACCCCCAGACCACCAAGTCCATCCTCCGCCTCATCCAGCGGCTGAATGAGACTCTGGGCATCACCGTGGTGGTCATCACCCACGAGATGGCGGTGGTGAAGGAAATCTGCGGCCGGGTGGCGGTGATGGAGCAGGGCTGCGTGGTGGAGCAGGGGGAGATCTTCTCCATCTTCGCGGACCCCAAGGCTCCCATTACCCGGAGCTTTGTCCGTACCACGTCCAACCTCCAGAAGATCGAGGAGCTGATCGCCCAGGACTCCCCCATCGTCCGCCTGGGGCCCGGGGAGCTGATCGTCCGGCTGAGCTATGTGGAGCGGAGCCCTTCAGAGCCTGTCATCTCCGAGGCGTCCCTGCGCTTCGGCGTGGTGCTGAACATCATCTTCGCCGACATCGAGATCGTCCAGGGCGCGCCCATCGGCGGTACGGTGGCCATCATCGGCGGAGAGCGGGCCCAGGTCACGGCGGCAGTGGAGTACATGATCGAGAAGAACGTGGGAGTGGAGGTGCTGAAGGATGCGCAAGACGCTGGTTAATTGGATGCCCCATGTGATGGAGCGGCTTCCTGATCTCTGGGAGGCGGTGGCGGACACGCTGCTGATGGTTCTGTGGTCCGGGGCGGTGTCCTTCCTGCTGGGGATGCTTCTGGGGGTGCTGCTGACGGTGACGAAGCCGGGGGCCATCCTGGAGAACCGTCCCTTGTACCAGATCGTGGACAAGGTGGTAAGCCTCTTCCGGTCCATCCCCTTCATCATCCTGCTGACCTGGGTGATGCCTCTGTCCCGGGCCCTGATGGGAACCACGCTGTACGTACGGGGGGCCATCGTGCCCCTGGTCTTTGGCTCTGTGCCCTTTTTCTCCCGGCAGGTGGAAAGCGCCCTGGCGGAACTGGACTACGGACTTGTGGAGGCGGCCCTTTCCATGGGCTCCAGCCCTCTGGAGATCATCTTCCGGGTCTACCTCCGGGAGAGCGTCGCCGCCATCGCCCGGGGGACCACCATCACCCTGGTAAGCCTTTTGAACTTGACGGCCATGGCCGGCGTGGTGGGAGCCGGGGGCCTTGGGGACTTTGCCGTCCGTTACGGCCACGACCGGAATTGGGCCGACGTGACCAACGTGACGGTGGTGCTGCTGGTGGTCATCGTCTGCGTGATTGAGTTTATTGGAAATCGGGTTGTGAACAGGACCCGTCATTAAGGAGAGAGGAACATGGAACTGCAAAAGCGGAAAATTGTTGTCATCGGCGCGGGGCATGTGGGTTCCCACGCGGGCTATGCCCTGATTTCCCAGGGACTCGCCGAGGAAATCGTATTCATCGACGTGGACCGGAAAAAGGCGGAGGCGCAGGCGCTGGATTTGTTCGACGCCACGGCTTACTTACCCAGCCGGGCGGTTGTCAGGGCGGGGGACTACGGCGACGCGGCGGACGCCCAGCTGCTGATTGTGGCGGCGGGCCCTCTGCCGGATATGAGCAGGGGGCAGACCCGCATGGACACCTTGCGCCAGACCATCGAGATTATGAAGGACGTGACGGAGGCCATCCGAATGTCCGGCTTTGCCGGAATCATTTTAAGTATTTCAAATCCCGCCGACGTGGTGGCCCATTACATTCAGCACAAGCTGAACTGGGACCCCCGGCGCATTCTCTCCACCAGCACCACCCTGGACTCCGCCCGCCTTCGCCGGGCTCTGGCCGAGGCCATCGGCGTGGATCAGAAGTCCATTACCGCCTACGCCCTGGGAGAGCACGGGGAGAGTCAGATGGTCCCCTGGTCCGTGGTGAGCATTGCCGGAAAGCCCCTGGCTCAGCTCCGGGAGGAGCGGCCGGATACCTACGGCAAGCTGGACCTGGACGCCATTGCCGCGGCGGGGAGAGCCGGCGGCTGGACCATCCTGGGCGGGAAGGGATCCACCGAGTTTGGAATCGGCGCCAGCATTGCCGAGGTGGTCCGGGCCATCTTCCACGATGAGGACCGGATCCTTCCGGTCTCCGTCTTGCTGGAGGGCCAGTACGGCCAGAACGGCGTCTACGCCAGCGTTCCCGCCCGGCTGAACCGCCATGGCGTGGCGGATATCATAGAACTGAAGCTCGCGCCGGAGGAGCAGGCCCGGTTTGCCGCCTCCTGCGCGACCATGGACGAAAATTTCAAGCTGTCCCTGACCCTGTAAGTCCGACATTTTAAACGACCAATTAGGAGGAAACGATCATGAAATTCAAGAATACAGTTACCCTTGTCCTTACCGCAGTTTTGCTCACCCTGTCCCTGACCGCCTGCGGCTCCAAGCCCGCCGGAGACTCCGCCGCTTCCGAGCCCGTCACCGTCAAGCTGGGCGTGGTGGGGGCCATTTACGAGGACCTGTGGAAGCCTGCCCAGGAGGCCCTGAAGGCGGAGAACATCGACCTGGAGCTGGTGCAGTTCTCCGACTACGTGACGCCAAATAACGCCCTGGCAAACAACGAAATCGACCTGAACGCCTTCCAGCACCGCATCTATCTCCAGAGTGAAATTGAAAGCGCCGGCTACGAGATCGAAACCATCGGCAACACCTTCATCATCCCCTTGAACATCTACTCCCAGAAAATATCCTCCGTGGAGGAGCTGAAGGACGGCGACGTGGTGGCCATCCCCGACGATCTGACCAATGGCGGCCGGGCCCTGAAGGTCCTGGAGGCGGCAGGGCTTATCAAAATCAGCGACGCGGCGGGCTTTAACCCCACACTGGAGGACATTGAGACCTACAATGTAGGAATCACCATTGAGGAGCTGAAAGCCAACGTCATCCCCTCCGCCCTGCCCGACGTGGCCGCCGCCGTGGTAAACGGAAACTATGCCCTGGACTTCGGCCTGAAAACGGAGGAGGCCATCTATAAGGACTCCGTTCTGGATGTGGAGGAGTACTGGAACCTGATCGCCGCCCGGACGGCCGACCTGAGCGACCCTGCCAAGGTGGAGACTTACCGGAAAGTGGTCCAGGCCTTCCAGAGCGAGGCCACGGAGAAGGTCTTCAACGAGGACTACGGCGGGTACTTCATCAAAGTGGGCTGGGACCGGGATCTGCTGCCCCAGTAAGAAAACACCGGCGGAGTCCCTTCCTCAGAGGGAGGGGCTCCCCTTGAACAGGAGGAATGACCGATGCGGATTGACCGGCAGGCGATCTGGGACATCGTGGGAGACGAGTCCCGGTTCATCTTTGACAGCATCCCCCCGGAGTACCTCACCGACGCCCTGGGCCGCCTCTGCGGCGCGGCGGAGGCACTGGTATTCCCTCTCTCCGCCCAGGAGGTCAGCGGTATTCTGCGCTATGCCCATGAGCACCGGGTCCCCGTGACCCCCCGGGGGGCGGGGACGAACCTGGTGGGGTCCACCGTGCCTCTCCAGGGAGGTATCATCCTGGATTTCAGCCGCATGAACCGCGTTCTGGAGCTGGACCGGGACACCCTGACCGTCACCGTGGAGCCGGGTATCCTGCTCCAGAACCTCCAGGCCTATGTGGAGAGCCAGGGCTTCTTCTACCCGCCGGACCCCGGCGAGAAGGCCTCCAGTCTGGGGGGCAACATCAGCACCAACGCCGGAGGAATGCGGGCGGTGAAGTACGGCGTCACCCGGGACTATGTCCGAGGGCTGGAGGCCGTCCTGGCGGACGGGACCATTCTTACCGTGGGCGGCAAGCAGGTGAAGGACGCCAGCGGCCTGAGTCTCAAGCACCTGCTGGTGGGCTCCGAGGGGACCCTGGCGGTGATTACGAAGTGCGTTCTCCGGCTTGTGCCCAAGCCCGAGGCCTCTGTCAGCGTCCTGGTGCCCTACCGGGACCTGGAAACCGGCATCCGCAGTGTCCTGGCCATTCTCCGGGCCGACGCGAACCCCACGGCGGTGGAATTCATGGAGCGGAAGGTGGTGGCTCTGGGAGAGAAGTTTTCCGGCGTGGAATACCCCTGCCCCGAGGCGGGGAGCTATATCCTCCTGACCTTTGACGGCCATAAGGCCGAGGTGGAGGCCAACCTGGAGCGGGTCCGGGATTTGGTGTTGAAAAACGGGGCGCTGGATTGTATCTTATTGGAAGATCCCGCCCGGGCGGCAGACATCTGGAAGGTCCGGGGGGCCCTGGTGAAGGCCGTGGAAGCCGTCAGCGAGCAGGAGCCCGTGGACATTGTGGTGCCCATCAGCCGCACGGCAGACTTCATCGCCTTCATCAACGGACTGGAGGCCTCCTCCGGCGTCCAGATGGTCAGCTTCGGCCACGCCGGGGACGGCAACGTCCACCTGTGTGTGGTCCGGGGGGACCGGGACGGGCCGACCTGGGAACGGGAGCTCCACGCCGTCATGGACCGGGCCTATCACGAGGCTTACAGGCTGGGGGGCGTTGCGTCCGGGGAGCACGGCATCGGCGTTTCCAAGCGGCGCTACTTCCTCCGGGAGTCCGGCCGGGAGAACCTGGCCATCATGAACCGGATCAAGGACGCTCTGGATCCCCTGCACATTTTGAACGACCATAAATCCTACATTGGAGGGTACGACCATGCAGAGCCTGTCTGAGCGCACCAATACCTTTACGGACTCGGTGATCCGCCGCATGACCCGCATTTCCAATCAATACGGCGCGGTGAACCTCTCCCAGGGCTTCCCGGACTTCAACCCGCCCCAGGCCATCCTGGACCGGTTGGCGGAGGTCAGCCGGGAGGATTTCCACCAGTACTCCATCACCTGGGGAGCCCAGAACCTCCGGGAGGCCCTGGCGGCAAAGCAGTCCCATTACATGGGCTTCCCCATCGATCCCAACGGGGAGATCACCGTCACCTGCGGAAGCACTGAGGCCATGATGGCCGCCATGATGACCGTGGCGAACCCTGGGGATAAAGTCATCGTCTTCTCCCCCTTCTATGAGAACTACGGGGCGGACACCATCCTCTGCGGGGCGGAGCCCATCTACGTGCCCCTGACGCCGCCGGACTTCCGCTTTGACCCGGAGGTCCTGGAGGACGCCTTCCGCCTCCGGCCCAAGGCGCTGATTCTCTGCAACCCCTCCAACCCCTGCGGCCGGGTTTTCACCCGGGAGGAGCTGGAGACCATCGGCGCCCTGGCGGAAAAATACGACGCCTACATCGTCACTGACGAGGTCTATGAGCACATCGTCTACGCCCCCCACAAGCACACCTACTTCGCCGCCCTGCCCGGCATGCGGCAGAGGACCATCTCCTGCTCCTCCCTGTCCAAGACCTACTCCATCACCGGCTGGCGGCTGGGGTACACCATCGCCCCGCCAGAGATTACGGACCGGATCAAGAAGGTCCACGACTTCCTCACCGTGGGCGCGGCGGCACCCCTCCAGGAGGCGGTCATCCCCGGTCTGAAATTCGGCCAGGACTACTACGACGGCCTCCTGGCGGAGTATACCCACAAGCGGGACCTGTTCTTGAAGGGTCTGGACGACCTGAAGCTCCGCCACACTGTTCCGGAGGGGGCCTATTACATCCTGCTGGACATCTCGGAGTTCGGCTATGACAGCGACCTCAAATTCTGTGAGGACCTGGCGGAGAAGGTGGGCGTGGGGGCGGTCCCCGGGTCCAGCTTCTTCCGGGAGCCGGTGAACCACCTGATCCGCTTCCACTTCGCCAAACGGGACGAGACCCTGCTGGACGCCCTGAATCGCCTGGAGGGGCTGCGGGAGAAAATACCGGTGAAAGGCGGCGTGAGAGCGTGAGTTTGAGCGTTAATGAGTTGTCGGATTATGTTATTTCTCTGCGGCGGGAGTTTCACCGGCACCCGGAGATATCCATGGAGGAGGAGTGGACCTGTGCGAGAATCTGCCAGGAGCTGCCCGCCCTTGGAATCCCCTGTGAAATCGTCGGCGATAAAAATGTAATTGGCCGTCTGGAATTCGGCGAGGGGCGGCGCATAGCCTTCCGGGCGGATTTTGACGCGCTGCCGGTGGGAGAGACCCTGGACGTACCCTGGAAAAGCCAACAAGAGGATGCGATGCACGCCTGCGGGCACGACGGGCACACCGCGGCGCTGCTGGGGGCGGCCAGGCTTCTGCGGTCCGCCGGAGAGCGGCTGCGCGGGACCGTCTACCTCTGCTTCCAGCAGGGCGAGGAGGTGGGAGAGGGCACCCAGGAATGCGTGGAGTATCTAAAACGGAGCGGCGGAGTGGATATGGCCATAGGCGCGCATCTGTTTCCCGCCTTCGAAACCGGGACCATTGACGTTGACCCGGGTCTGCGGGCCAAGGGCGCCGGTTTTTTCACATTGACATCACCGGCAAGGGCGGACACGGCTCCCGTCCCGATCTCGTGCCCAACGCGCTGGCCATGGCCTGCGATATCTACCAGCACCTGGTTTCGATTCCCTCCAACCGCTTTGAGGCGTCCCGGGCCTGTGTCGTCGCCCCATGCGCCCTCCAGGCCGGGCAGAGCTGGAACATCCTGCCCGAGAGCGCCTGGCTGGAGGGGACCATCCGTTTCTCCAACCCGGAGGACGGGGAGACGCTGATGAACCTGATCCGAAGCACTGCCGGGGGGATTGCCGGAATCCACGGCGGGGCGGCGCGGGTCGAATCCAGCTTTGCGGCGTATCCCATCATCAACGATCCCGGCGCGGCGGCCCTTGGTCAGGCCGCGTCCTCCGCCTGCGGACTGACGCTGCTTCATACGCCGCCCGCCGCCATATCGGATAATTTTTCGGAGTTCCTCCGGGCGTTTCCGGGGTTCTTCTGCTTCGTTGGCTGCCGTTCCGCCCGGAAGGGCGGCAGCAGTGTCCACCACGCTCCAAATTTCGACTTTGACGAAGCCGCCCTGGCCCATATTTCCCGTTTTTTCTCCGCGTGCGTGGAACAGTTCCTATTAAAACCGTAGTGGGCAAGGAATATCACGGTGAAACGGATGCCCTGCACGGCCATCGAAACAGGTCCCCATTTGCTTAAAATAAAAAGTGAGGCTTGACGTTCTTCTTGAGAATCTGTCAAGTCTCACTTTCTTTTTCCTTGTTTGTATTGACTGCCGCGATAAAACTGTTTATGATATCTCCCAGATAATGGTATTGATCTGGAGTCAATTGAGAAAACTTAGCGGAGAGGGGCAAAGTATCGCCGCCGGATATTTCGCCGAACAAGAGGTAATCCGCACTAATCTCCAGGGTGCGGCATAGCTTGACGATATTATGAGGCCGCAAAGCCTTCAGTCCAGTCTCTGCCGTTGAGATCGTCTGCGTCGTCATATCGGCTCGCTCGGCAAGCTCCTCCTGGGTCAGGCGGAGCTGTTTCCGACGCCGCATCAGGCGCTCTCCCATACTTTGAAGCAACTCGTCCATTGTACTCCTCCTAATAATAACATTCTATCCGCTATGGCGTAGAAATTTAACAGTCTATAGATAGAAATTATTATTTAGAGCGTATATAATGGAGAAAAAACGAGGAGGGACAAACCTTGAAAAACGCGTGTACTTTTACTGGGCCAAAGCCCACCCGGTTTAAGTTCAAGTACAACGAAGACTACACGTTATGCAAAAAAATTAAAAAGGCTATGCTGCTTCAGATGAAACGCCTATATAGTGAAAAAGGCGTCCGTAGATTTTATATTGCCGGCGCCATCGGCGTACATCTCTGGGCCGGGGAGCTGGCGCTTCAGCTGAAATCACAAACAGGATTTGAGGATTTGGAGCTGATCGTTGTGCAGCCATTTCCAGAATATGACAGACAGTGGGACGTTAAAAGCAGAAAGCGGATGGAGTTCTTGATCCGCAACAGTACGGAATGCATTATAATAGGAAAGTCGGTCAGTCAAGGAAATTATGTTCTGGCCAACCGCTATTTGGTAGATCATGCACAGTTTTTAATTGCGGTAAGCGAGCATGCGGGTGATTTACCTTCGGATATGACACAAATGGAGGCATACGCCTACCAAAAGAGTCTGGGTATGATCTTCATCCATCCCGATACGGTCGAGGTGAAGGGAGCCTTTTAGAGGCTTTTACGCGAGCAAAAAGAAACCGCTTTGCGGGAACGCAAAGCGGCTTCTTTGTATGTATGTTACCGGTACTCCTCATCCTGCAAGGCATCGTAGCCCTGTTCGCCGGTGCGGACCTTCACCACGTTTTCCACGTTGTAGACGAAGATCTTCCCGTCGCCGTAGGCCCCGGTGTAGAGTACCTGCCGGGCGGTGTCCACCACCAGGCTCACCGGCACCTTGCTGACCACGATGGAGACCTGGATGCTGGGCAGCATGGTGGCCTCCACCTTGGCCCCCCGGAAGTAGCCCTCGGTCTTCCCCCGCTGCTCGCCGCAGCCCATGACGTTGGTGGCCGTCATGCCCGTGATCCCGATGTTGAACATGGCCCGTTTCAGGGCGTCGAAGCGCTCCATCTTGCACAGGATGTCCACCCGGGTCATCTTCACGCCGCCCTGGGGAATCTCGACGGCGGGGGCGGGCACCGCCTCCACGGGCACCGCCTCCCGGACGGGCACGGCGGCGGGGGCCATGGGGATGGGCAGGCCGTCCGGCGTGTCGTCGTAGACGAAGGCGAAGCCGCCGTAGGCGGAGGGCAGGCCGTGCTCGGTGATGTCCAGGCCCTTCAGCTCCTCCTCCTGGGAGACCCGGAGGCCGATGGTGTGCTTGATGACCTGGAAGACGATGGTGATCATCACCGCCGCCCAGAGGGCCGTAACGGCCACGCCCAGACACTGGATGAGAAGGAAATGGGCCCCGTGGCCGTAGAAGAGGCCGTCGCTGGTGGAGAAGAGGCCGGTGAGAATGGTTCCCGCCGCGCCGCAGACGCCGTGGACGGAGATGGCGCCCACCGGGTCGTCGATCTTTAACACGGAGTCAAAGAAGTTCACGGAGATGGGCAGCAGTAGCCCGGCGATGACGCCGATGGCGGCGGCCCCCGCAGGAGAGACCATGTCGCACCCGGCGGTGATGGCCACCAGCCCGGCCAGGGCGGCGTTGAGGGTCATGCCCACGTCGGGCTTCTTGTAGCGGATCCAGGTGTAGATCATGGTGACCACGCTGGCCACCGCCGGGGCCATGTTGGTGGTGACGAAAATCAGCCCCGCGCTGGCGATCACGTCGTCTCCCTCCATGCTGACGGTGGAGCAGCCGTTGAAACCGAACCAGCAGAACCAGAGGATGAACACCCCCAGGGCCCCCAGGGACAGGCTGTGGCCCAGGATGGCCCGGGGCTTGCCCTCATCGTCGTACTTGCCGATCCGGGGACCCAGGATGGCCGCGCCGATGCAGGCGCAGACACCCCCCACCATGTGGACCGCCGTGGACCCGGCGAAGTCGTGGAAGCCCATCTGGCTCAGCCAGCCGCCGCCCCAGATCCAGTGGCCGGAGATGGGGTAGATGAAAGCGGAGATGCAGAAGGAGTACAGGCAGTAGGAGATGAACTTGGTCCGCTCCGCCATGGACCCGGAGACGATGGTGGCCGAGGTGGCGCAGAAAACCGTCTGGAAAATCAGGTACGCGAACAGGGGCACCCCGGCGGGGAGGATGGCGGCGTAGTCCCCTCGGACGAAGGGGTCCAGCCCCCCGATGATGGCCCCGGACCCGGCGAACATCAGCCCGAAGCCCAGAATCCAGTACGTAGGCGTGCCGATGCAGAAGTCCATCAGGTTCTTCATGAGGATGTTGCCCGTGTTCTTGGCCCGGGTGAAGCCCGCCTCGCACATGGCGAAGCCCGCCTGCATCAGGAAGACCAGGGCCGCTCCCAGCAGGACCCAGATGGTGCTGACAGATGAATACATATGTTTCCCTCCTTGAATAAAAAAGAACAAAGGCATCCGGGAGCCTTACGCTCTCAGGACGCCTTTGCCCTTGCGATGGTCTCACTTTACCACGGCGGCGGCAAGATCGTCAATGGAGGGACTGCCAAGATATTGGGCGAGTTCGCCAAAAAAATTCTGTAAAATCATACAACATGTACAGAGGGCAGACATTGTGTTACGCGTCATAGCTCCCGATGATCCGCCGGGCGGCCTCCTCCAGCTTGATCCCGGCGTCCATGGCCCGGCGGCGGAGGAAGCGGTGGGCCTCCTCCTCGCTCATGCGGTTCACGTCCATGAGGAGCTCCTTGGCCCTCCGGATGAGGCGCTGGGCATCCTCGTCCCGCCTGGAGGCGGGGCGGGGAGCGGGGGCGCGGTCCAGCAGCAAGCGCAGGGTGGCGGAGAACTCCGACGGGGAGAGGGGCGCCGCCAGCTTGTAGAGGTTTTCCCCCCCGCAGAGCTCCAGATAGGCGGCCTTGGCGACCACCAGGACCACCGCAAGGCCCCGGAGGTCCTCCGCCAGGGCGTCCGCCGTCATGTCGCTGAGGTAAAACCCGCAGACCACCACGGCGCTGCCCAGGCGGCGGACGGTACGCAGGACCTCCGCGCCGCCGGCGCAGGGGACGCCCTCCAGGCCCTCCAGGGTGAGAAGCCGCAAGATCTTTTTTCGGGCCTCCTCGCCGTTGAAGGCCACGATGATCCGGCCCATCAATACGTCATGAGGTACCGGTCCAGCTCCCACTGGGTCACCTGGATCCGGTAGGCCTCCCACTCCCGCCGCTTGCCGTCCAGGTACTGCGCCGCGCAGGCCCCCAAGGCTCCCCGCACCACCGGGTCCGCCTCCAGGGCCTCCAGGGCCTCATCCAGAGAGGCGGGCAGGCGCGGGATGCCCGCCAGCGCTTCCGGGGAGGCGGTGGAGAGGTTCTCCGTCACCGCCGGAGGCGGGTCCAGCTTCCGTTCCACGCCGTCCAGCCCGGCGGCCAGGCATGCGGCGAAGGCCAGATAGGGATTACAGGCCGGGTCCGGGCTCTGCAGCTCCAGCCTTGCGCCCCGGTCCCGATGAGACGGCACCCGGACCAGGGCCGAGCGGTTGGCGGCAGACCAGGTGACATGGCAGGGGGCCTCATAGCCCGGCACCAGCCGCTTGTAGGAGTTCACCAGGGGGTTCGTCACAGCGCAGAAGCCCCGGGCATGGTCCAGCAGCCCCGCCAGGAATTGTCCCGTCTGAAGGGATAGCCCCTCCGCTGGGCCGCACTCGCCGGAAAAGAGGTTCTGTCCATCCCGGGAGAGGGACATGTTGACGTGCATCCCGCTGCCCGGGACACCGGGGAGGGGCTTGGGCATGAAGGTGGCGTGGAGGCCGCTCCGCTGGGCCAGGGTCTTCACCGCTAGCTTGCAGGTCATGATGTTGTCCGCAGCGGCCAGGGCGTCCGTGTATTTCAGGTCGATCTCGTGCTGTCCGGCGGCGGCCTCGTGGTGGCTGGCCTCCACCTCGACGCCCATCTTCTCCAGGGCCAGGGTCACCTCCCGCCGGACGCCCTCCCCGTGGTCCAGGGGGCCCAGGTCGAAGTAGCCCGCCTCGTCGGAAGTCCGGGTGGTAGGCTTGCCGTTTTCATCTGCCTGGAAGAGGAAGAACTCCAGCTCCGCCCCCACCTGAAAGACCTGATCTCCCGCCCGGGCCAGAACGCTTTTCAGCACGTTCCGGGGGTCCCCGGCGAAAGAGGTCCCGTCGGACTCATACACGCCGCAGATGAGCCGGGCCACCTTGCCCAGCTGGGGCCGCCAGGGCAGAATGGCGAAGGTATCCAGGTCCGGCCGGAGGTACTGGTCCGACTCCTCCACCCGGACGAAGCCCTGGATGGAGCTGCCGTCGATCATGATCTCCCCGTCCAGGGCCCGCTCCGCCTGGGAGGCGGTGACGGCCACGTTTTTCATCTGTCCAAAAAGGTCCGTGAACTGCATACGGATGAACTGGACGTCTTCATCCCTGATGAGGCGGAGGATGTCCTCCCGGCTGTAGGTTCCCATAATACGCTCCTTTTGGCCCGGAGGCCGGATTTGTTTTGTAAAAGGTAAAGAGAGCGCGGACAGCCCCGGAGGGGGCGCCCTTGCTCTCTCTGGGTTGATTATAGGGAATGAGCGGTTCGCTGTCAATAGGTTGTGAAAGTTTCTTGAGAAAGGACGCCTTTGGCATCTGCCACGGGACGGCTTAATATCGTGTCAAGAAATGAGGCGATTTCCCGAATGACCGCAATCCGGCTGTCACAAAAGCCGTGAGCGGAAGAAAGCTCCACAAGCCGTTGAACCGCTTCTGTTTTATGGGCTGCTACGCGGGTCCAAAGCGGGGTTATCATCCAAGGCGGGGCGATGGTATCCAGTGTGCCGGTAAAACAGCAGATATTCAAGTCCTTGACATCAGGGTACACATTTTCAAAGGCATAGTCCTCCAGGTGCCGCCTGATGTCCTCCAGGATCGCTTCTATGCCGCCGCTGCGGAGGATATAGCCCGTCTCCAGCAGCGTGCGCAAGGCCGTCTCATTCCCGTCCCGCAGGAAACGGGTGGGGTCGTAGGGAGCCAGCAGCACCAGGCCCCGTAAATCTTTGACCTTCCTAGCGGCCTGCAGGACGCTGTTTCCACCCATGCTGTGTCCGATCAGAAATACGGCGCCGGGATCGACATGGTATTTCTCGCAGAAGCTGCCGCTCCGGACATAGTTGTAAAGATGAACGACATCCTCGACGCAGTTGGAAATCAGGTAAGTTCCCTGGCTCCCCCATGCGCCCCGGTGGTGCGGCGTCAGCACCACGCAGCCGATCCGCCGGAGGGCAAACGCAAGGTCATCGTTTCTGGCAACGCCGGGATAGCCGTGGCAGAGAATGACGCAAGGGCGGTTCCCCTTATACCCTCCATCCGGCCACATGAGTTCGCCATACAGCTCCGCGTCTCCGACTTTTACGCACAGCATATCATAGTCTGCGGGAGCCGCAGCTGAAGGGCGGTCTTGAAAGAGATATTCCAATGCCAGACGTTTTTCCATATCGGTTCCTTTCACATAACGCGCCGAAGCGTCTGAGCCATGATGCGCAGTCCTTCCACGATTTGATCTTCCGTCGAGCTGGAAAAGTTCAGCCGCAGGCAGCTGCGTTCGTCCCGGTTGGCGAAGAAGTCCCGCCCAGGGATATACGCCACTCCGCGGGAGACCATTTCCGGGAGCAGGGAGGCGGTGTCCATCCAGTCCGGCAGGGTCACCCAGAGGAACAACCCGCCCTGGGGATGGGTCCACGAGGTCCCCGCCGGAAACAGGTCCGACAGGGCGCTCAACATCCGGTCCCGGCGCTGGCTGTAGAGCGCCGTGATCTCACTGACATGGGCGTCCAGATCGTTGCTTTCCAGATATGCGTCCACGGTCATCTGGGCTATTGTGCTGGACTGGAGATCGGAACACTCCTTGGCGCTTGTGTACTTTTCGATCAGCTCCCGGGAGGCCAGCAGCCAGCCGAGCCGGATACCGGGACTCAAAACCTTGGAGAAGGAACCCATGTAGGTGACGAGTCCGCCGGAATCCATGGATTTGAGAGATAGAAGAGGCTCCCCCTCATAGCGCAGAGCGCCGTAGGGATCGTCCTCCAGAATCGGAAGGCCGTACCGCTGGGCGATGTCCAGCACGGCCCTTCGCCTGGGCAGAGACCACTGCCGGCCGGTAGGGTTCTGGAAGGTGGGGATCACGTACAACAGCTTCGCATCAGGATTCTGCGTCAGCTTTTCCTCCAAGTCCGAAGGAATCATGCCCTCATCGTCCGTCTCAACAGGCATCACACTGCACTCGTAAGAGCGAAAGACGCTCAGGGCCGCCATATAAGTGGGATTTTCGCACAGCACCAAATCTCCAGGCTCTAAGAACACCTTGCCCGCCAGGTCCAATCCCTGCTGGGAGCCGCTGATGATGAGGAAGTTTTCCGCCGTACAATTGATGCCTTGACTTTGATGCCTCCGGGCCAGCTTCTCCCGCAGAGACGGCAGTCCGGAGGAGGGACTGTACTGAAGCGCAATGCGGCCGCGCAAACGATAAACCAGGTCTGACGCCTGCCGCAGAGCCTCTACCGGAAAGGACTCCGGTGCGGGCAGTCCTCCGGCAAAGGAGATGATGTCCGGCTTCGCGGTCAGGGCCAACAGCTCCCGCAGGACTGTGGTGTCCATCTGTTGGATGCGATTGGAAAAACGCATAGGGGAATCCTCCTTTTCACTTTAAAAAGGCGGACAGGACCTGTTGGACAAACTCCACACAGCCGTCCTCTCCCAGAACTTCGGAGTCCAGGGAGAGATCATAGCCCGCGATATCCCGCCACTCCTCGCCGGTGTAGTAACGGTAGTAGGCGGCCCGGCGCTTGTCCTCCACCCGGATATGCTTTGCCACCTCCCGCTGGCTCCAGGCCAGGGAATAGGAGGCCACCCGGCTCATGCGCGCCTCCAGCGGAGCGTGGATGAACAGCCGCAGCACATGAGGCCGGTCCGCCAGCAGGTAATTGGCGCAGCGGCCCAGGATGATGCAGGATTCCGTCTCCGCCAGCTCCCGGATCACCTTGGCCTGGAAACTGAAGAGGTTCCGGGTGGAGATGTAATCGTCGCTGTCTGGTGGCAGAATCTCCCCTCTGTAAACCTTCTCGGCGGCGGAGAGCATCTCCCGAAGGCCGATGCGCTCGTCCGCCGCGCCGAACAAACGCTCATGGATACCGCTGACCTCCGAGGCCTTGCGCAGAAGGTCCCGGTCGTAATAGGGAACGCCCAGGGCGGCGGAGAGCTTTCGGGTGATATTGTGTCCGCCGCTTCCGGTCTCCCGGGCTACGGTAATGATAAACTGTTCCATCGTCGTTGCCTCCTTACGCACCCAAATACGCCTTGCGGACCCGGTCGTCCGCAGCCAGGGCGGCGGCGGGGCCCTCCATGGAAATTGTTCCGGTTTCCAGCACATAGGCCCGGTCACTGATCGCCAGGGCCATTTTCGCGTTCTGCTCCACCAGCAGGATCGTGATGCCGCTTTTGTGCAGCTCCTCTATGATGGAGAAGATCTCCTTCACCAGCAAAGGAGACAGGCCCATGGAGGGTTCGTCCATCAACAGCATGTTCGGCCCCGTCATCAGGGCCCGGCCGGTGGCCAGCATTTGCTGTTCGCCGCCGGAGAGGGTGCCCGCCAGCTGGCGGCGGCGCTCCTTGAGACGGGGGAAGTGGCCGTAGACGGTTTCCAGATGTTCAGACAGCTTTTTCTGATCCCGCAGGATGTAAGCGCCCATGCGGAGGTTTTCCTCCACGCTCATGCGGGCGAATACGTGCCGGCCCTCCGGCACATGGGCAAGGCCCAGGCCGATGATGGTGTTGGCGGGGACCCTTTGCAGGTCCTGCCCATCCAGCGTCACTGAGCCGGAGGACGCTGCCAGCAGGCCGGAGACCGTGTGGAGCGTGGTGGTCTTTCCCGCGCCGTTGGCGCCGATGAGGGACACCAGCTCCCCATCGCCCACCGTGAGGGAGATTCCCTTCAGGGCGTGAATGGCGCCGTAGTGGACATGCAGGTCTTTGATTTCCAGCATAGCTCTTCCCTCCTTACTCGCCAAGGTACGCGGCGATGACCTTGGGATCTCTGGCGATCTCCTCCGGCAGCCCCGCCGCGATGGTCTGCCCGTAGTCGATGACCTGGATGCGCTGACAGATGTTCATGACCAGGGACATGTCGTGCTCAATCAGCAGAATCGCCACGCCGAAGCGGTTCCGGATGGCGTTGATACAGGAGAGGAGCTCCGCCGTCTCCGTGGGATTCATGCCCGCGGCCGGCTCGTCCAGAAGGAGCACCTTCATATCCGTGGCCAGGGCCCGGGCGATCTCCAGCTTCCTCTGCCGGCCATAAGGCAGGCTGGAGGCCAGGACGTCCGCGCTGTCCTCCAGGCCGCAGATAGCCAGGAGCTCCATGGCTTTCTCTGTGACCGCCCGCTCGGCGCTCCAGAAGCGGGGCGTGCGGAAGACGGCGTCCAGCAGGTTGTAGCGGGTGTCCCTTCCGCAGGCGGCTTTGACATTCTCGATCACCGTCATATCGTGGAACAGCCGGATGTTCTGGAAGGTCCGCGCCACGCCGGCCTCCACGAACTGATAGGTCTTTTTCCCGTTCAGCGGCACGCCGTCCAGGAGAACGGTGCCCTCCGTAGGAACGTACACGCCGGTGAGGAGGTTGAACACGGTGGTTTTCCCCGCGCCGTTGGGTCCGATCAGGCCCACCAGCTCGCCCGGGTAGATTTGAAGGTTGAAATCCTGCACCGCGTGAAGGCCGCCAAAAGAGACGCCTAGCTTCCTGGTTTCCAGAATCGGGACGTTTTTCTCAGACATGGACGTCGGCCTCCTTTTCAGCGGAACCTGCCCGAGAGGTGAAGTACGCGCGAATCCACCCGGGCCACTTGGGAACGTCGCAGAGGGCAAATTCCCGGCTGCCCATAATGCCCCGGGGCCGGAACAGGATCACAATGATCAGGGCGATGGAGTAGACCAGCATGGGATATGTAAAGATATTTTGCAAAAAGGCGGGCAGCGCCGCGACCCACGCGCCGTTTTTAATGGTGTAGTTCAGGAGGAACAGCAGTACGGCGGCAATGACCGAGCCGGTGAGAGAGCCCATGCCCCCTACCACCACCATCACCACGATAAACACCGAGTTCAAAATAGAGCCGTTGGTAAAGGCGAAGGAGGAGGTGGACAGCGCCCCGTTGCAGCAGGCGTAGAGCGCCCCGGTGATCCCGGCGAAGAAGGCGGAGAGGGTAAAGGTCAAAACCTTGTAATAGCTGACATGGATGCCGGAGGCGGAAGCGGCGATCTCATTATCCCGGATGGCCCGGATACAGCGGCCGTATTTCGAGCGGACAAACATGAACATGACGGTCATGCAGAGGATCACCACCAGGACGACCACCCACAGATACCGCATTTTTTCGTCGTTGGAAAAGCCCAGCCCCGTGGCGTACAGCGCCGAGGAGGCGGAGCCCTGGCCCAGGCCCTGCTGGCCGCAGAAGGGCAGGTTGTTGATGATGTTCACAATGATCATTCCGAAGCCCAGGGTGATGATCGCCAGATAATCCCCCTTCAGCCGCAGGGCGGGGACGCCCACCAGCAGCCCCAGCAGCGCCGCCGCCAGCCCGGCGATCAGGATACTCCCAACCAACACCAGGAAGAACGCCGGTCCGGCCTTCTCCGTATAGAAGCCCGCCCGCTGGAGCGCCAGGGAGAACAGCGCTGCCGCGTAGGCTCCCACAGCCATAAAGCCGCAGTGCCCCAGGGAGAGCTGCCCCAGAAAGCCCAATACCAGGTTCAGGGACGCCGCCATGATGATGAGATAGCTGCACTGCCAGATGGACGGCGTGAGCTTGAGCTTTACCGTGCTGCCCCCGGTCATGCCGATGATCACGGCGGCGGCGAACAGCGCCAGCAGCGCCGCGAAATTGATGAGGCAGCGCAGCTTGTACGTGTTTTGTTTCATACCTTCTCCCCCACATTCTTTCCGAGGATTCCGGCGGGACGGATCATCAGGACCACAATCAAAATCAGATAGACAAAGGTATCGGACATCGAAGAGCTGATATAGGTATTGGCTCCGGACTGGACGACGCCGATGACCAGCCCGCCCAGCACCGCCCCGGGGAGGGAGCCGATGCCCCCCAGCACCGCCGCCACAAAGGCGTAGATGCCCAGCGTCGCTCCCATGGTGGTGAATACCTTGGGATACTGGGCCACGTACATCAGGGCCGCCACTGCCGCCAGCCCCGCGCCGATGCCGAAGGTGAGGAGGATGGTGTGGTTGACGTTGATGCCCATCAGGGTCGCCGCCGCCTTATCCTCCGCTACGCAGCGCATTGCGCAGCCGATCCGGGTTTTCTGCGTGAAGCCGTACAGCGCCGCCATAATGACGGCGGAAACCGCCACCGTGATGATGGTGGCGTAGCTGACGGAGACTCCGCCGATGGAGACCGTCTCGGCGAAGAGCGTGTAAGGCACCTTGGGGTCCGGCCCGATGGCCGGGATGGCCTGGGCCAGATTCTCCAGCACAAAGCTCATGGCGATGGCTGTAATCAGGCAGGTCAGGCTATTTCCGGTCTTTCGCACGGGCCGGTAGGCCAGCAGCTCCACCAGCATGCCCACAAGGGCGCAGATGACAATGGCGGGAACCACCGCCAGCCAGCCGGGGAGGCCCAGACTCAGCATGACGGGGATCGTAAAGAACAGAGAATAGCCGCCCACCATGATGAAGTCTCCGTGAGCAAAGTTGATGAGCTTGATAATGCCGTAGACCATGGTATAGCCCAAGGCGATCAAGGCGTAGACACTGCCAAGCCGCAGACCGGTAATTAAAAACTGAATGAATGTATTCATGAAGTATCTTCTCCTTTTCTGGATGGAGAACCGAATGGGGGGAGGCGGGATGGTTCGGTCAGCTCAGGCTCACAGCCTTGACGGTGATTTTGGTGACGCCGGCGTCCCCGTCCTGATAAGTGTAGCCCATCAGTACGCCGTCCTTGATGGGAGTTCCGGTTTCGTCGAAGGAGAAGGTGCCGCAGGTGGTGTCATAGACGGCGCTGGTGTCCGCCAGGGCGGCCTGGACGCTGGTGGCGTCGGAGGCGCCGCAGGCTTCCATGGCGGCCTTGTAGACGTAGACGGCATCGTAGGCCAGGGCGTCGAAGTTGTTGGGCGTCTCTCCATATTCGGCCTCATAGCTTGCGACAAAGTCGGCGGAGATGCCGCTGGAGGCCAGCTCCGTGGAGTAGTGGTTCACAAAGTAGACGTTGTTGTAGACGGACAGGTCCGCTCCGTCGGGGATGGTGGTCTCGGTATTGTCTACGCCGTCGGCCCCCAGAAGGACGCCGTTGAAACCGACGCTGCGGGCCTGGGGCACCAGATAGGGGCCCATGACGTCGTAGTAGAAGGGGGTGAACACCAGCTCCGCCCCGGCGGATACCATTTTATTGAACTGGTTGGTGTAGTCCACCTCGGCCATGGAGGCGACGGATTCCTCCGCGACAATCTCCAGCCCCTTGCTGCCGCAGGCGGCGGTGAAGGCGTCCCGCAGGCCGGCGGAGTAGGTATCGGCGGAGCAGTAGACGATGCCTACCTTCGTGTAGCCCTCGTCCTTGGCGTACTGGGCCGCCAGCTCACCCTGGAAGGAATCCCGGAAGCAGGTGCGGAACACATAATCCATCGCGGTCGTCAGGGAGTCCGCCGTGCCGGAGGGGGTGATCATGACGGTGCCCTCGGAGTTGGCGACGGAGGTGATGGCGCTGGTACAGCCGGAGGTGGCGGAGCCCACCACCAATTGGATACCGTCGGAGATCAGAGCGTTCATGGCGTTGACGCATTCGGTGGAGTCGCCCTGATCGTCCTTGGTTTCCACGGCCAGCGGATGCACGCCGTCGCTGAGAGAGACTCCGCCGGAAGTGTTGATCTCTTTAATGGCAAGCTGCACGCCTTTTTCAATGTGGGTTCCGTATACGGCGAGGCTTCCGGTCAGGGGGCCGATCATCCCCAAGGTGATGGCGTCCCCTTCACTTCCGCCGCTCGCGTCCCCATTGGATGCTCCGGAAGCATCCGGCTTGGGAGAGTCGGTCTTGGCCCCGCAGGCGGCGAGGCTGAGCGTCAGACAGACGGCAAGAAACAGGGTCAGCAGGTTTTTCAATTTCATTTTCTTATCCTCCAATCGTGATGTACCCTTTCCCAAATGAAAAGGGCAAAGGCGTCCGAGAGTCACGCTCTCAGGACGCCTTTGCCCTTGGGATGTTTTCACTTTACTACAACAAAGGCGGCGCCGTCAATGGAGGGGTTTACAAGATATTGGGCAAAGAGAACAAAAAAATTCTGTAAAATCATACAACATTCACAGAGAACAGACATCGTGACGCAAAGCATAGATTTTTCATACAGAATTTTTGTGCGGAAACACGTTGACAGTTGTCGCCGGAGGCGCTAGAATACGGAAAAAGGCAAGGGCGTCTTTTCAAGGACGCTCCTGCCTTTTTTCAGTTTACAAATGCGACTGGAGAGGAAATTTTATGGGAATTCATGAAGAGTGCGGCGTATTCGGCGTTCTCGCTCCACAGCCCGCCGACGTGGGGCGGCTGACCTACTACGGGCTTTACGCCCTCCAGCACCGGGGCCAGGAGAGCTGCGGCATTGTGGTCAATGACGACGGCGTTTTCGCCTCCTATAAGGACCTGGGTCTGGTGGGGGATGTGTTCAGCCAGGACACCCTGGACCGGTTTCCCCGGGGGACCATGGCGGTGGGGCACACCCGTTACGGCACCACCGGGGCCTCCAACCGGCAAAACTGCCAGCCCATCGAGGTCAATCACCAAAAAGGCCACATGGCCATTGCCCATAACGGCAATCTCAGCAACGCCGCCGCCCTCCGGGATGAGCTGGAGCTGTCCGGCGCCATCTTCCACACCACCAGCGACACGGAGACGATTGCCTATATTGTCACCAAGGAGCGCCTGTCCGCGCCTTCCATCGAGGAGGCTCTCAGCCGGGCCATGAACCGCCTGGAGGGAGCCTATTCCCTGGTGCTCATGTCCCCTCAGAAGCTGATCTGCGCCCGGGACCCCCACGGCTTCCGCCCCCTGTGCTATGGTCAAATGCCGGACGGAACCTATGTGGCCGCCTCGGAGAGCTGCGCCCTGTCCGCCGTGGGAGCGGCGTTTGTCCGGGACCTGGAGCCGGGAGAAATCCTGATTTTCCAGGATGGCCGTCTGACCTCCCGCCGGGAGCACTGCGGCAGATGCCGGCCCGCGCCCTGCATTTTTGAGTACATCTATTTCGCCCGTCCAGATTCGATCATAGACGGCATATCCGTTCATGCCGCCCGGCTGCGGGCGGGGGCGATCCTGGCAAAGGAACATCCGATGGAGGCAGACGTGGTGGCAGGCGTGCCGGACTCCGGCCTGGACGCCGCCCTGGGTTACAGCCAGGCGTCCGGCATCCCTTACGGCATCGGACTGATTAAGAACAAGTATATCGGCCGGACCTTCATCGCCCCCGGTCAGGAGCACCGCCTGGACCAGGTGCGGCTGAAGCTCAGCGCCATAAGGGAGACGGTCTCAGGGAAGCGGGTGGTGCTGGTGGACGACTCCATCGTCCGGGGGACCACCAGCGGGCGGATTGCCGCCCTTCTCCGGGAGGCAGGGGCACGCGAAATCCACCTGCGCGTCTCCGCGCCGCCCTTTCTGAACCCCTGCTACTATGGGACGGACATCGACTCCCGGGAAAATCTGATCGCCTGCCGGCACAGCGCGGAGGAAATCGCCGGGATGATCGGCGTGGATACGCTGGGCTATCTGCCTGTTTCCGCTCTGGAGCGGCTTACGGGACGGGCCTGCTGCTGTGACGCCTGTTTTACCGGGCGCTATCCCACCGCCGTTCCCACCGATACCAGGAAGGACCGGTTTGAGCGGAAGCTCTCGGAGCGGGGAGGGGAATCCTGAGGAAAGCGATTCTGGGAACGTTTCGCTGTCTCTCCGCATAGATTGTACAGAGCAAAGGGGCTCGCGATGGTTCGCGGGCCCCCATTTTTTCAGGAGGGACAACATATGTGCGGAATCGCTGGAATGATCGACTTTGAAAAGGACCTGCGGGAGCGGGAGAAAATATTGCTGGAAATGCAGTCCGCCCTGCGGAGACGGGGGCCGGATGAAGATGGGATCTACTTGAGCCCGCAGGCGGCCCTGGCCCATACCCGGCTATGCGTGGTAGACCCGGAGAACGGCCGCCAGCCCATGACCGTCCGCCGGGCGGGCCGGACCTGCACGCTGGTTTACAACGGGGAGCTGTACAACACGCCAGAGCTGCGGCGGGAGCTCTCCGCCGTCGGCTGGGACTTCACCGGCCACTCGGACACGGAGGTGCTGCTGAAAGCCTACATGGAGTGGGGGCCTGCGTGCGTGGACCGCTTGAACGGCATTTTCGCCTTTGCGGCATGGGACGGGGAAACATTGTTTTTGGCTCGGGATCGGATGGGGGTAAAGCCTCTGTTCTACTCGCTGACGGCGGAGGGGACCTTGGTGTTCGCTTCGGAGATCAAAGCCCTTCTTCGGCACCCGGATATTCCGCCGAAGGTGGATGCGGAGGGTGTGGCGGAGCTTCTGCTGATTGGCCCGGGCCGGACGCCGGGGCAGGGTGTTTTCCGGAATGTGCGGGAATTGCTGCCGGGACAGTGCGGCGTCTTTGGCCGGGAGGGCCTGCGGCTGTGGAGCTATTGGAGGCTCACCGCCCGGCCTCATCTGGAAAGCGAGGCGGACACCGTGGCCCATGTTCGGGACCTGGTCCGGGACGCCATTCGGAGGCAGCTGGTCAGTGATGTGCCTGTCGGGACCTTCCTCTCCGGCGGATTGGATTCCAGCGTCATTTCCGCCGTGGCGGCGGAGACCCTGGGAGAGCGCGGGGAGCGGCTGAGGACCTTTTCGGTGGATTACCGGGAAAATGACCGCTATTTCACCGCTGGAAAATTCCAGCCCTCCGCCGATGGGCCTTACATCAAAGCCATGGCGGACGATTTAGACACTCTGCATACCAATGTAGTGCTGGATCCCGTCCAGGTGGCCGCGGCCCTGGATGACGCCGCAGAGGCCCGGGACCTGCCGGGAATGGCGGATGTGGATTCGTCGCTGCTACTGTTCTGTCGAGAGGTGCGCGGGAATGTGACGGTAGCCCTCTCCGGAGAGTGCGCCGACGAGATTTTCGGAGGCTATCCCTGGTTCCGGGACCCGGCGGTCCGGGCGGAGAACGGCTTCCCCTGGGCGCAGTCCACGGCCTGGCGGGCGTCCTTCCTGACGCCGGAGTATGCGAAAAAAATGGACGTCGATGAGTTTGTCCGGCAGCACTGGCAGAAGACGCTGGCGGAGACGGACTGCCTGGATGACGATACGCCGGAGCAGAAGCGAGTCCGGCGGCTCACGCGGCTGAACATGGGCTGGTTTATGCAGACGCTTCTGGACCGGAAGGACCGCATGAGCATGTGGAGCGCACTGGAGGTCCGCGTGCCGTTCTGCGACTGGCGGATTGCGGAGTATTTGTACAATGTGCCGCCCGCGCTTCGGGAGCTTGGAGGACAGGAGAAGGGCCTGCTCCGGTCCGCGGCGGCGGGCTGGCTGCCGGAATCCGTGCTCCGCCGGAAAAAGAGCCCCTATCCAAAAACCGTTCATCCCATCTATCTGGAGACAGTCGCCCAGAGGCTGCGCCGGCTGCTGGACGACGGAAATTCGCCTCTTTTCGCCGTGGTCCGCCGGGAGGCGCTGGAGAATCTTTTGACCTGCGAGAGCCCCTGGCCCTGGTACGGCCAGCTGATGAGGCGGCCTCAGACGATCGCTTACTTTTTGCAGATGGATCACTGGCTGCGGGCCTATCAGGTCCGGCTGCTGTAACCGGTCGCATTGACAAAAGGCGCCCCGGAACCTTCTGATTCCGGGGCGCCTTTGCGCGGTTTTGTCATTCGATGGCGATCGAGGTGGACTCGGGCAGCTGCTTCTGCTCCATCTTCGGCAGAGAGAGCTTCAAGATACCGTCTTCAAACTTGGCGGACACATCCTTGGGCTCCACACCCTCGCCCACATAGAAGCTGCGGCTGCAGGTGCCGGCGTACCGCTCCTGACGGATATACCGGCCCGCCTTGTCCGATTCGTCCTTATCCAGGCCCTTGGCGGCGCTGATGGTCAGATAGCCGTCCTTCAAATCCACGCTGACCTCGTCCTTCTTGAAGCCGGGCAGGTCGATGTCCAGCTCATAGGAGTTGTCCGTCTCCCGCACGTCGGTCTTCATCAGGTTCTTGGCGTGCTTCCCATACAGGGGATCGTGGCCCGCCAGCACCGGGAACAGGTTGAAGTCACGGCCAAAGAAATCGTCGAACAGGTTCTCACCAAAAATACTGGGCATCATAAGTCATTCCTCCATTCATATACCTCATTCAAATGCCCTGTTGAGGAGGCCCTTTGGGCGTTCCTCTTTTGAACGACTCTGTTATACTCCACCGAATTAGCGCTGTCAATAGGAGAGTGCTAACGTTAACAAACTATCGGATTTTTGTTCACAAAATATGCGATTTTATATTTTAGTGTACTTTTTCAGATGGACGCGATACAATGGCGGTATCATGATACAGGAGGCGGTCTTATGAATCGGTACAATATCAGCGCGGCCTTGGCTCCGCTGGAGAGGGAAACGGAGGGGGACGTTCTCGTTCTGCTGACGTCAGAGGAGCTGGAGCGTGGCGTCTCCATCCCCGGTCTGGAGCGTGTTCTTTGCCACACGCCCTCCGCGCGGGACGCTCATGTATGCAAAGCGGAAGCCCGGCACAACTGCCTGTGCGGGACGATTGTAACCCCCAGGTACACGAGGGACGGCGCTCCCATCGCCTTCGGCTATCTTCTGACCCCCGGATGGGTGGTGCTGTGCGACGATACCGGGACGGCCCGCTCCGCCGTGCAGCACCTCCGGAAAGAGAACGCCCATCGGAAAAACGGGATCGGCGGATTTTTTTATGAATTTATAGAGCTGCTGATCGCCAAGGATCTGCACCATCTCCAAGGTATCGGAGACCGTCTGGAGCAGCTGGAGGATCAGGTCCTGTCCGGCGAGATGACAGAGTTCAATCCAAAGATGACGGCCCTGCGGAAGGAGATCACCGGCTGGATACGATATTACACCCAGCTGGACGACATGATCTGCGAGTTTCAGGAAAATGAAAACGGGTACTTCAGTGAAAGCGAACTTCGCATGTTCCACATGGCGGAGAAGCGGATCGGGCGCCTGAACAGCGAGGCCCAGCTGCTCCGGGAATACGGCCTGCAGCTGCGGGAGCTGTTCCAGGCGGAAATCGACATCCGCCAGAATCGGATCATGAAGATTCTCACCATCGTGACTACGATTTTCCTTCCCCTGTCCCTGGTAGCCGGGTGGTACGGGATGAATTTCACCGGAATGCCGGAGCTGACATGGAAATATGGATACCCGGCAGTCATCATTGGCAGTGCGCTGATCGTGTTCCTCTGCTTGTGGATTATGAAGAAGAAACGATTTTGGTAATATTACTTCCGAACGAAAAGGTCGGAAGTAATAGGTGCCATGTTTTGCGGTTGCCGCCGTTTGCGGCGGTGAGCAAAACGGCTCAAATCAAATGTATTATTTCCGAATGAAGATAGGGAACATTCAGCTTCTGCGCGAGGGTCCATGTTGAGACAAAAAGAACGTCAAGGGAGGCCGTCCAATGACGGCCTCCCTTGACGTTGGAGAGTTATGGCAGGTAAGCGAAAGTCCTACAGCTCGCAGAGCTTCAGGAGGTCCTCCCAGTTCTTGTCGACTTCCTTCTGGACTTCCTCGATCATCCACTCGTTGCCGGGCTTGAACATGTGAGCAAAGCGGCCCTGAGCCTTCAGGTACTCGGTGACGGGCAGCTTGTTCTTGGGCTTGTAGCTGAGGATGTACTTGCCCTCGATGACCTCATAGAGGGGCCATACGCAGGTCTCCACCGCCAGCTTCGTGATCTCCATCAGCTTCTCGCTGGGATACCGCCAGCCTCTCGGGCAGGGAGCCATCACGTTCATGAAGGCCGCGCCGGGGGTGTAGATCGCCTTGTGAGCCTTCTCCGTGATGTCCTTGAAGTTCCCGATGAAGGTGGTCTGGGCCACATAGGGAATCCCATGCGCCACCATGATCTTCGTCAGGTTCTTCTTCTGCTGGGGCTTGCCGGGAACTACCTTGCCAACGGGGGTCGTGGTGGTGTCGGCAAAATGGGGAGTAGAAGAACTCCGCTGAATGCCGGTGTTCATGTACGCCTCGTTGTCGTAGCAGACATACACCATGTCGTGCCCACGCTCCATCGCGCCGCTGAGGCTCTGGAACCCGATGTCATAGGTACCGCCGTCGCCGCCGAAGGCGATGAACTTGTATGTCGAGTCGATCTTGCCCCGCTTCTTCATGGCGTGATAGGCGGTCTCCACACCGCTCAGGGTGGCGGCGGCGTTCTCAAAGGCGTTGTGAATGAAGCTGTCCTTATAGGACGTATAGGGGTACATGAAGGAGGAGACCTCCAGGCAGCAGGTGGCGGAGCAGACCACCGCGTGGTCCTCCGGTTCCAGGGCCCGCAGCACCGTGCGGACGGCAATGGGGCAGCCGCAGCCCGCGCACATTCTGTGACCGCCGGCGAAGCGGTCTTCCTTCATGACGTTTTCTTTCAGATTATAGGCCATTTTGACTGTTCCCTCCTTACTCGCGCACGTCCAGGTACCGGTAGGTCTCGCCCACGTCGCCGGTCTCCACGATCTTTTCCAGGTCCGCGAACACGTGCTGGATGCTCTCGACACGGACGTCCCGGCCGCCCAGGCCGTAGATGTAGCTGATGCCCTTGGGACCGAAGACCCCGTTGGCATAGAGGCTGGCGGCGGTTTCCGCGAAGATGGGGCCGCAGTGGGCGTTGAAGCTGTCGTCCTTGTCCATGGCGGCGAAGGCTTTCACGTTTTTCAGCGCGTCCGCGATCTCCTCGGCGGGGAAGGGGCGGAAGGAGCGGATCTTGATCATGCCCACCTTCTTGCCCTGGGCCCGGAGCTGCTTGATGGCCTCCCGGGCGGTGCCGGCGGAGGAGCCGATGATGAGAATCGCCTCCTCGGCGTCGTCCATCTCGTACTTCTCGATGAGCCCATACTGCCGACCCGTCCAGGCGGCGAACTCATTGGCCACGTCCTGGATGACCTTCTTGGCGTCCATCATGGCCTGAGCCTGGGAACGCTTGGTTTCCATGTAATAAACCGGCGTGCTGTAGGGACCGACGGCGATGGGCTCGTCTTTGTTCAGCAGGTAATGCTGCGGCTTATACTCGCCCACGAACTTCCGCACTTCCGCCGTGTCCTCCAGCTCGATGTTCTCAATGGCGTGGGAGGTAATGAAGCCGTCCTGGCAGATCATAATCGGCAGGGACACGGCCTCGCCGATGCGCATGGCCTGGAGATAGTTGTCGTACGCCTCCTGGTTCGTCTCAGCAAACAGCATCAGCCAGCCCGCGTCCCGGACCGCCATGGCGTCGGAGTGGTCGTTGTTGATGTTGATAGGGCCGCTGAGGGCGCGGCAGGAGACGGCCAGGGTGATGGGCAGGCGGTCGGAGGCCGCCACGTACAGCATCTCGGCCATGTAGATCAGGCCGCAGGAGGAAGTCGCGGAAATCGCGCGGCAGCCGGCGGCTTCGGCGCCGATGCAGGTGGACATGGCGGAGTGCTCGGACTCCACGGCGATGAAGTCGGTATCCACCTCGCCGTTGTCCACATAGGCGGAGAAGTACTGAGGAATCTCGGTGCTCGGCGTGATGGGGTACGCGCCCATGACGTCGGGGTTGATTTGCTTCATCGCATAGGCAACGGCCTCGTTGCCGGACAGTCTTTCTCTGATACTCATTTTATCCTAGCCCCTCCTTACTTTTCGTCCTTGACCATGGTGATGGCCCCGAAGGGGCAGACATTGGCGCAGATGCCGCAGCCCTTGCAGAAGAAGTAGTTGAAGTCCTTCCGCTTGCCTTCGCTGTTAACCGGGATGGACATATCCGGGCACACCGGGGCGCATAGCAGGCACTGCTTGCACTTGTCGAAGTCCAAAACCGGCTTCATGGTCCGCCAGTCGCCGGTCTCCACCACCTGGGAGGTGCCGCCCTCGAAGATGGCGCCGCCGGGGGTGATGTCTTTCCATGTGACCTGAGGGGTCATATCCTTCGCTAAATGGCTCATCCTTCCTTGACCTCCTCCATAGAGCGTTTCAGGGCCCGCATGTTGCCCTCGATGACCTGGGGTTTCGTGGCGAACTTGTGCTTAAAGGACGCCTCCATGTCCTTGACGAACTCCTCGGCGTCCACCACGCCGGAGACCTTCACAATGGCGGCCAGCATGGGGGTGTTGGGGAAGTTTTTGCCCAGCTCTTCTTCACTGATCTTGCCCGCGTCGATGGTGCAGACCCGGCCCTCGTAGCCCTTCAGCAGGGGGCGGAGCTCCTCCGGCTTCTTGCCGGAGTTGATGACGATGGCGCCCTCCTTCTTCAATCCCGCCGTCACGTCCACGGCAGAGAGCAGGGTCTCGTCCACCACGACGACGTAGTCCGGCTCATAGATGTTGGAGTGGACGGTGGACCGCTCCGAGCTGATGCGGTTGTACGCCGTGATAGGCGCGCCCATCCGCTCCGGGCCGTACTCCGGGAACCCCTGCACGTACTTGCCGGTGTTGAACGCTGCGTCCGCCAGCAGCAAGGACGCGGTCTTCGCGCCCTGGCCCCCGCGACCGTGCCAGCGGATTTCTACTTTGTCACTCATAAGATCGCTCTCCTTTCAGTCTCCCAGCGCCTGCTTCATGTCGGCGATGATGTCGTCCGCGTCCTCCAAGCCCACAGACATGCGGATCATGCCGTCCGTGATTCCGGCGGCCTCCCGAGTCTCCTTGGGAATCATCGTGTGGGTCATGGCGGCGGCCTGCTCCACCAGTGTCTCCGTATCACCCAGGGAAACCGCCAGGGTGCAGAGCTTCAGGCTGTTGATGAATTTCTTCCCGGCCTCCAGACCTCCGGCCACGTCGAAGCTGATCATTCCGCTGCCGCCCCGCATTTGCTTTTTCGCAATGTCATATTGGGGATTGCTCTCCAGCATAGGATAGCGGACGATCTCAATTTTCGGGTTGGCGTCCAGCCACCGGGCGATTTTCAGCGCGTTCTCGTTGTACTGCCGCATCCGAACGCCCAGAGTTTTCATGCCCCTGCACACCAGAAACGCCGTGAAGGGCGCAATGACCGCGCCCAGGTGCATCAGAGTCCCCAGGCGGCACTCCCGGAGGAACGCCTCGTCGTTGGAGATCACGGCGCCTGCCAGCAGGTCTCCGTGGCCGCCGATGTACTTCGTCAGGCTGTGGACAACCACATCCGCCCCAAGGTCCAGCGGGTTTGTGTTATACGGCGTAGCGAAGGTGTTGTCCACCACCACCTTGACGCCGTGCCGGTGAGCGATTTCAGCCGCCGCCGCGATATCCACCAGCACCATGGTGGGGTTGGCGGGAGACTCCAGGTACAGGACCTTGGTATTGGGCTTGATCAGGGGCTCCAGCTGGGCCAGGTCCGCCGCGTCGAAGCAGTCGTGCTCAATGCCGAAACGAGGCAGATAGTCCGTGGTAATGTCCTCGGTCCCGGAATATTTCGCACGGGTGAAAATGGCGTGGTCCCCGGTTTTCAGCAGGGCAAACAGGGCGCCGGCCACCGCTCCCATGCCGGAGGCATAGGCCACCGCGCCCCTGCCGTGCTCCAGGGCGGCCAGCTTCTGCTCCAGGTAATCCTGGGAGGGGTTGGTGATGCGGCTGTAGGCAAAGCTCTCGGCGTAGTCGTCGCAGGCCTTCACCGCGTCGTCGGTAGAATCGAAGTAGAAGGTGGATGTTTGGTAGATCGGGGGGATCAGGGCGCCATATTGATCCCTCGGTTCTCCCGCATGCACCTCCGCCGTGTCGAAGCCCAGTCCGGCGGTCTTCAGCCCCGGATGCTTCATGACCATTTGGCTCATAATGCCGTCCTCCTTATAAAAATGTGTGCCTGGGTGATTTGATCCTTCGGGAACAGAATAGCACACGGTTTTGATGGGGAGGAAATACGAAGTGGTTATGGCAGGTCATAACCAAAAGATTTTATATATCCCGGCAATAGATATCCAGCTCCTTTACAAATTCCAGCGCCGGAGCGCTGAGGGCCTGACCCCGGCGGCTGACCCAGCCGATGGAAACGGGTGCGTCCAGCCCTTCCACCGGACGCTTGACCACACCCTGCCGCTTGTTCCCGGGGGAGATGATCCCATTCCCCAGGTCATAGCCCTGGCAGCGGACCATCACCTCCAGGGACTGATACAGCCCCGTGACGACCACGACGCGCTTGGGATAAAAGGTGGAAATCGAGAACTGCTCATGCAGAATCGAAGGGGAATCCATATCCAACTCATACATGATGCAGGGATAGGGAGCCAGATCCGAGAAGGTCAGGGCGGCTTTTTCCGCCAGCGGGTGGCTCTCATGGAGAAAGGCGCAGATGTTGGAGCGGATCAGGCGGTGAAACTCCAGGCCGCTCCGCTCCAGCACCCGGGTGAGGTAATCCCGGTTGTGCTCCCCGGCGGAGAGCACGCCGACCTCGCTTTCCAGGTCCATGACATGCTGGAGCACGTCGGAGCTCTGGCATATTTTTATTTTATAGTGCTGACTTGGACTTTCGGCGCGGCGCAGCAGCTCTGTGAACGCGTCCACCACGAAGCTGTAATGCAGGCTGCTGACGCAGAAGGACTCCGGGCGGACAGGAGAGATCTGGCTGAACTGATTGGCAATGTGGTCCGCGTCCCGCAAAAGACGGTTTCCGGCGTCCAGTAGGCGCTTTCCCTCCGCCGTCAGTGTGATGCCGGAGGCCGAGCGGACGAAAATCGTGATGCCCAGCTCCTTTTCCAGAGCGGCCACCATTTTGCTGACGCCGGGCTGGGAGACGTAGAGGTTTTGGGCGGCCTTGCAAAAGGAGCCCTGTTTTGCCACCTCGGAGATATAGCGAAGCTGCAGCAGTGTCATCGTCATCGTCCTCTCTCAATGAATTTCTGTCTCCAATATACATCGGTTACTATTGGATTTACAGCGTTTTTCAATGATTTTCTGAAAACCTACTTTTTACATAGGAATTAGACGGAATTTTAGTGAAAGTGCCGGATGGTTCCCGTACTTTGCGGGTATCCATAAATAAAAAATATGACAGGACATAAAAACCGGATATTGGACAGTTTTAACAGAATGCGCTTATAATAAAGGCATAAACCAATCATTTTTATAGGAATTTGCATGAGCAAGGAAATTTTGAACAACGGAGGGAATGGACATGGAGAATCAGAAACAGATCAAAGCGACAGACGTGCTCTTCATCGGCCTGGCACTGTTTGCCACCTACTTCGGGGCGGGGAACCTGATCTTTCCGCCCATGCTGGGCCTGCAGAGCGGCGCCGCATGGAGCGGCGGCATGATCGGAATGATTGCCTCCGGCGTGGGCCTGCCGGTCCTAGCCATCATCATTCTGGGGCACTGCGGCTCGGTGCAGAGGATCTCGGACCACGTACATAAGAATTTCTACAACATCTTCATCGGGATGATCATGATCCTCTGCTGTTGTGTCTCCATCCCCCGAACCGCCGCCGTGGGCATTGAGATGGGACTCCAGGGCCTGTGGAGCGGCGCGCCCTACCTAGCCTCGGTGGTGATTTACTTCCTGATCGCGTTTTTCTTCGCGAAGGACTGCGGGACCGCCCTGGAAAAGGTGGGCAAGATCCTGACCCCGGTCATGACCGTGATCCTGTTCATTCTCGTGATCAAGGGCTTTGTGAGTCCTATCGGGACCCCCAGCAGCCCCACGGTGGACAATGCGTTTTTGAACAGCTTCCTGGGCGGCTACAGCACCGGCGACGTGCTGGTGTCCTTCCTGATGGCCTCGCTGTTCTTCTGCACGATTCGCGAAAAAGGGTATGACGGCGCCTCTCTCAAGAAGGTCAACTTTGGCGCGGGCATCATTGCCACCGTCTGTTTGGCGGTGGTTTACGGCGGACTGTTCTTTATGGGGGCCTGCGTCAGCGGGGAGTACAGCGCGGACTCCATCGGCAACGCCGATCTGCTGCTGAATGTCATCCGCTCCAGCGGCGGACAGATCGCCATATACGGCCTGTGCCTCTCCGTGATCCTGGCCTGCCTGACCACGGCCATTGGCCAGATCACCGCCGTGGCGGACTTCTTCACCGAGGCGTTCCACGGGAAGGTGCCCTATAAGGTCTTGGTCATCATCGTCCCGGTGGTCACCACCATCGTGGCCAGCTTCGGCCTGGATACCATCGTCAAGCTCACGGGGGCCTGGTTTTCCTTCACCTATCCCATCGCCCTGGTGCTGATGATTCTGGGCATTTTTGAGACGAAGATCCCCAACGACGGAGCCTTCAAGGGCGCGGTCTGGTGCACGGTGGCTTACGCCTTTTTGGACCTGCCCGCCGAGTACGGGGTCCACATCGGGGCGCTGGACGCGGTTTTGAACAAGATCCCCCTGTACGGGTATGGCTTTGGCTGGATTATCCCGGCGGCGGTGGGCTTTGTCGCGGGACTGCTCATTGGAAATTCCAAGGGAAAAAATGCGTGAGGATGCTTTGCGGCAGCGATTAAAAATATAGGAGGAATTGTGATGACGCTTCAAAAGTCTGACACGACCAAGTACATCCATACCGGCAACGGGGAGCTCTGCTATGAGCTGAACAAGGCGCTGACGGTTCCCGAGACCTTCCCGGTCTATCTCTCCTCGGCGTATATTTTCGACTCCATCGACCCCATCGATAAAATCTGCGACGAGGGCGCCCCCGGCTACGCCTACTTCCGCCTGGGCAACCCCAACGCCGACGCGGCCTCCATGATCCTGGCCGCCGGCGACGGCGCGGAGAAGGGCCTGGTCTTTGCCTCCGGCATGGCGGCCATCACGACCTCCATTCTGGCGGTGGTGAAACCCGGCGACCACATTGTGGCCTCTCCCATCATTTACGGCGAGAGCTTTTACTTCCTCAAGTATGAGCTGAAGCGCTGGGGGGTGGAGACAACCTTCATCGATTTCAACACCCAGGATGCCGCCAACTATATCCGGCCCAACACCACCCTGATCTACGGGGAAACCATCGCAAACCCCTTGATGTCCGTGCCGGACATGCGGTACCTGGCGGATGTGGCCCACGCCAACGGCGCCCTGCTGTTCATCGATAATACCTTTGCCACCTCCATCATCGCAAAGCCCCTGAAGTTCGGGGCGGACCTGGTGCTCTACAGCGCCACCAAGTATCTGGGGGGCCACGACGACATCGTGGGCGGCGCCGTGCTGGGCAGCGAGAAGCTAATCAAGAAGATCAATTTCTATCTGGGCCTTTACGGCTCCAATCTGGGAGCCACGGAGTCCTGGCTGCTGGCCCGGAGCCTTCGGACCCTGCCCCTGCGGGTGCGGAAGATGTCCGAGAATGCTCTGGCTCTGGCGAAGTTTTTCGAGAAGCATCCCAAGGTGGAGAAGGTTTACTATCCAGGCCTGGACTCTTCGCCCTGCAAGGACTGGGCGGACAGCCAGTTTGAGGGGAACGGCTATGGCGGGATGCTGTGCGTGAACTTCAAGGGCGGACAGGCGGAGGTGGACCGCCTGATCAAGAACCTGCAGATCGTGCGCTTCGTCCCCACCCTGGCGGGCGTGGGCACGACTCTCACGTATCCGCCCCGGGCCTCCCATCGGGACCTCAGCCCCCAGGAGCTGGCGGAGATCGGCATTACCATGGGGCAGATCCGGCTTTCCGCCGGGCTGGAGGAAGCGGTCGACCTCCTGGCGGACTTT
This sequence comes from uncultured Oscillibacter sp., assembly GCF_950073225.1. NCBI lineage: Bacteria > Bacillati > Bacillota > Clostridia > Eubacteriales > Oscillospiraceae > Oscillibacter > uncultured Oscillibacter sp. Next base: position 66,423 of record NZ_CATMPS010000004.1, on the reverse strand, counting down.
GAGCAGGCGCTGGAAAAGCTCTGAGCTCCCGCCACGTGGGAATTGAAGAGGGGCCGGAGCGGATCGCCTCCGGCCCCTCTTCCCATGGCTCCATGACTTTTGATTAGAAAGGAGCGTATGAATGCGTACGGTTCAAAAAACCTCGTCCTATCGGGAGCCTCTGATCTTGATCGGGTTCGTGATTCTGGGCGCTCTCCTGGGGATTTTGATGGGGGAACGGGCTGCGTTCCTCTATCCCATCGGGCAGATGTGGCTGAACCTGCTGTTCGTCCTGCTGGTGCCCCTGATTTTCTTCTCCATTTCCAGCTCCATCGCGACGGTCACCGACACCAAGCGGGTTGGGAAGCTGCTGACCTTGACGATCCTGATTTTCGCCGTCACCGCCGCCATTGCGGGAATCTATATGTTCACGGTCACCGGAATCTTCGGCGTGGACACGTCCATCCAGATGGGAGAGGCTGTCCTGGAGGAATCCGCGGCGTCCTCAAGTGTCGGCGAGCAGATCGTCAACACCTTTACCGTCGGTGATTTCCCGCTGGTGATATCCCGGTCCCACATTCTGGCCCTGATCGTCTTCACGGTCTTCTTTGGAATCACGGTTTCCCTGCTGGGGGAGAAGGGCCGCCCCGTGGCCGAGTGGCTGAGCAATCTATCTCTCGTGTTCTATAAGATGGTGGAGTTGCTAATGAAGCTGGCTCCCATCGGGCTGATGGCTTACTTCGCCAATCTCACGGGCACTTACGGACCGGAGCTTTTGGCCAGCTATGCGCGGGGACTCCTGATCTACTACCCTGCGGCATTCTTCTATTTCTTCGTTTTCATGGCGCTGTATGCGTTCCTGGCGGCGGGGACCTGGGGAGTGAAAAACTACTTCAAAAACATCCTCACGCCGGCGCTTACCGCCCTCGGCACCCGGTCCTCTGCGGCCGCCCTACCTCTCCAGCTGGACGCTTGCGACAAGCTGGGAGTCCCCCGGGAGATCAGTTCGGTTGTGGTTCCTATAGGTGCGACCTGCCATATGGACGGCGCCTGTGTCGCCACGATTTATGAGATCGCGCTCTGCTGCGCCCTGTTCAACCGGCCGTTAAGAGGGCTTGGCGACTACGCCTTCGCCGTGGTGATCGCTGTCGCGGGCTCTGTCGCGGTATCCTCCGTCCCTGGGGGCGGCGCGGCTATGGAAACCATGGTAATCTCCGGCTTTGGCTTTCCTCCGGTGGTATTGCCGGTGCTGCTGATGATGACGCAGCTTTTTGACGCGGGCTGCACGCTCATCAACTCCTGCGGGGACACGGTCGCTTCCATGCTGGTGACGCGGGCGCTCTATGGAAAGGACTGGTACAAAGCGACTAAACGCGGCTAAGGAGGTTTTTTATGGATGACATTCATTGCGCAGAAGCATTTAATAACACAGACGACCGCAGGCCGGACTGTCATGGTATTCTGATTCCAGGACGCCGGGGGAGGCTGCTCTCCGTGCTTTATACAGCCGGGGGAAGGGGCCTCCATCCCACGGTTTTGCTTTTGCACGGCATTCCAGGATGCGAAAAAAATATGGATCTGGCGCAGTATCTTCGCCGGATGGGCTTCCACGTGCTGATCTTTCATTACAGCGGAAGCTGGGGCAGCGATGGAGACTACTCCCTTTCCCATGATTTAGAGGATGCGGATTGGGCGCTGGACTATCTTTTGAACGACACGCTCTATGGAATCGACAAAACGCAGATCTATGCGGCGGGTCACAGTCTGGGAGGTTTTGTGTGCGCCCAGTTGAGCGCCAGGAGGCCGGAGATACGAGCCGCCGTGCTGCTGATGCCCTGTGATATCGGACGGATTCCCAAGATTGCGGCGGAGGCACCAGAGCAATTCCAAACAATACGAACGGTTTTGAGGAGAGCGCTCAATGGCTGAATGGCACGTCAGGTGAAGCGCTGATGAGAGAGGCAGTCATCAACTGCGAGGAATACCGGCTGGAGAGCTGTGCGGAAGCGCTGTCAAGGAAAGCGGTTTTGTGCGTTTCCGGGACAATGGACTGCTATACGCCAAGAGCGCTGCACTGCCTTCCACTGGAACAGGCGGTCAAAGACGCCGGCGGGGAGAACTTCCAAAGCATAGAATATCCGACAGATCACTTTTTTTCCGACAGCCGGATGACAATAGCTGAAGCGGCGGCAAACTTTCTCATGGCGCATGGAGATAGGTAATGTATAGAGTCAGTATAAGAGGGCTGCCGCAGTTTCCCGCGGCAGCCTTCTTATATTAATTCCCAGGTGATGATTTATCCCCGCCACTTCAAGTTATAAGACTCGAAGACCACCATTACATAGCCGCCACGCCCAGGGGCTGGCGGCCCAGTCCCCGTGGATGTCCCCGTTCCGCTTGATGAGGATGTCGTGGTGGATAAACCGTAGGTTTACGGCAAAAATCGACCGACCCAGAATTACAAATCAATATTTATGGCAAAGGCAACAAACCGCTGTTTTCACAATGATATTGAAATGTAGCTCTTGCTGCCTTGTGTGCCGCCCGTATGATTGCGGGCTGGGAGCAATGTTATGGACTTCAAAATCCGTGGCATTGAGCTGGTCAAGTGCGCCTTGACCCGGCAACACACGGCCTTTCAGCCGCGGGATTCCGCAGGATTGTACCTTATCCACCAGAGGTTCAAGATCCCTTTTCAAAAAAGCGAGCCTCTTCGTACCCAGCAGAACCCCAACACGCCGCTCAATGTACCAAAGCAAGCAGCAGATTTTGTATCCTATCACAAAATCTGCTGCCTTTTCTTTTTTAAGTGCCCCTTTCACTGCCGCGATCCGCCTCCATCGTCTGAATCTCACCAAATTCAGCCGAAATGGAGGAACAATCTCGTGGAAGCGAAACACGAGGAAACGTACTCTCCCGAGTACCAGCGGCAGGTCCGCTACCAATTTGAATCCTTTTGCCGGAAGGTGATCCACAGCGAGCGCTGCGATTACCTCCGCCGGATGCTGCGCCACATGGAATATGAGACGAACTTCTCCGCTCTGCCCGAGGGCTGCCTCAACAGCGTTGACCGGGTAGAGAGCAACGTGGAGTGTCCATACATATTTAATGTATGCGGCTACTCCATCCCCATCCAGGATGACCGCCTGGCTTCCGCGCTCCTGGAGTTCGATGACATGGAGCGCGGCATCCTGCTCTTGTCCTATTCCATCAAGCTGAGCGACAGAGCCGTGGGCGAGCTGCTGAAGCTCTCCCGGTCCCGGGTCTGGCGCATGAAATCGAAGCTGCTCTCGGCGCTTCGGGAAAAGATGAAGGAGTGAAGCATATGCGCTATAGCAAACAGCCGGAGGAAAGCCTGGTGCCCTTCGAGGTCATTCGGTCGGCGACCCAAGGCGATCCCGAGGCCCTGGCCAGCGTCCTGAAGCATTTTGAGAAGGACATCACCCAGATGTCCACCCGCATTTTCTATGACGAGTTCGGCCAATCCCACCGCTGCGTCGACTACGACCTGAAGCAGCGCATCGAATGCCGCCTGATGGCCCAGATCATTCTGAAGTTTAAGATCTGACCGCCCAACGGCAGGGGACCGCACAAAGGGAGGGTGTGTCCGGGTTTTCCCGGGCACGCCTCCCCCACTCAACATAAGGTAATTTATGTTGTAAAACCTCCCCTTGAACCGTGTAATAAGGGCGGTGAACGCAACATAACTTATTCGTCTTTGCCCATTTTCCAATGCAACATAATTTACAAGGAGGAATTCATTTTGAAAGAGAGATTCCGCGATTACCTTGCGGCGAAGGGCTGCGCCGAGAGGACCATTGAAACCTATGGCCAAGCGGTGGAGGGATATATGGAGTGGTATCAGGAGACATTTGGGGAACCGCTTCAAAGGCTGTATCGCGCCAACGTTCTGGACTACATCTCCTACCTGCGGACCGTGCGGAAGCTGGTCAACCGCTCGGTGAACACAAAGCTGGCCGCGCTCCAGAATTTGAATGACTATTTGATCGAGAGCGGCGCCCAGACGGAGAAGGTTCTGTCAAAGCAGGACTACCTGAAGGTTCAGACCTCCTACGCCAGCCCCAGCACCATAAACCGTGATCAGGTGGAGGCTTTCCGCCAGCGTGTGCTGGAGGGGAGCGGGAAGCGGAACTATGCCATCGTCACGGTCATGGCCTACGCGGGCCTGCGGATCAGCGAGTGCCTGGCCCTCAGTCCGGAGGATGTGTCCCTGCCCGCGAGAGAGATCACCGTCCGCAGCGGGAAGGGAGGAAAGACGCGGGTCGTGTTCATTGGAGACAAAGTGGTGAACGCGGTAAAGGAGTATCTGACGGAATGCCCTAATGATGGCAGGCCCTATCTGTTTGTCAGCCGGCGGGGAGGGCCGCTGAGCCGCGAGCAGGTCAACCGAATCTGCAACGACTACTCCGATATCATCACGCCTCACGCCCTCCGGCACTTTTACTGCTCCTCCGCCATTGAGGCCGGATTCAGCATCAGCGAGGTAGCCAACCAGGCCGGCCACTCCAATATCCATACTACGCTGCTCTATACAAACCCGACTCGGGAAAAGATGAAGGAAAAGGCGAACTTGCTATGATGATCCATTAAGGCATGCTATTTGTGCGGCAGTTCGATAAGAGCACCTGCCGCATGAACTGCTCACGCAGAACATGATTGGAAGCTGCGTCAGAAAGGTAATTGGCCTACGCCCAACAATCTGCGATATCCACGACGAGGAGGTTTCATCATGGGAAAGCATCACAGAAAGCCAAAAGCGTACCTGAAGCAATATTATAATGGATATTTTATGTTTGAAAGGGCTAAAGTTTGGATAGCAACAGATACTTTTGAAAACTTTATAGCAAGTGGGAGAACAAGAGAGGAATGTGAAGCAGAATGCAGGCGTAAAGGGTATCGCCCAGTGAGGGAATGATTTTCTTCTGCCCAAGCTCCCTATTCCCCCAAAACCGCAAACGGCGCCCGCGTTACTCCTAGTAGCATCTGTTCTATGGCATTTTATGAGGAACTCTGTAGTGAAGCCGAGAATAGTAAAAGATTCTAAACCGAAGGACGAATTGACGGTTCTGCCGACGGCGGATAATTTTTGCTGGACAGAAGGGCGTATTATGGGTATACTGAATATGATAAAGTATTCTTGTTGTGGGTTGTTTTACAAGAAGGGAGCTGCGATATGGCAGACAGGATTCCATCTGACAGTATTGTTGCTCAAAACGCAAAACTTGCGGTCAAAATAGAGTTGCAGAAAAAACGTGCAATGCGGCAGCCAATTGCCAGATTTAACGTGAAGACCGGAGAGGTTTACATGGAACATGGCGATGGCAGCAGAACCATTGTGGGCCAGGCGATGAAGCGGGGGCGCTATAGTGAGCGCGAGGCTAGGAAACCGGAGGGCTGAGACTGGGCTGACCTGGATCGCCGACAGTCTGCTTTATGAGCCTCTTTCCGGTATCGGGGGATATGTCCGCAGACGCTGAATTGATTTCTGCCTGAATAATAGAACCGGGCCCTGTTGCGGAACAGGCCCAAATAATATCACGAAAGCCCCTGGATGGAATTGCCTTTGCAACTCTATCCAGGGGCTATTGTTTATTTTTAGCTCAATAAGGCCTGCATGGAAACCGGATATAAATCTCAAAACTTCATACCCGGCTTTTGTACGCCCTGACCTTAATTGTTGCCGGGAACCTGGCGGAAGTTCCGCGCTGCCCTGCATAAACGCATTAGTCATCAATATCAAAATGGATCTGATACCGTTTGGCAACAGCGCAACACGGGGCGTCGTTTTCAGGTCTGAATTTGAGTGCCTGGATGACGGTCTTGCACTCAGCCGACAAACAACGGGACTTCCCCTCACGCGAATACCGACCGCTGCCGTTACTTGGCGCGTAAGGGGATATATTCCCTGACCAGGAAACGGTTGGCTTTATAGCTTCTCTCCTCCTGGGGCTGTACGCCCAACAGCATGGTTGAAAAGAAGTCATCACACTCCCGCACCTCCATATCCGACTTCGCAATCGAGATATTTTTACTCCAGCCTTCCTTTACCCGTTCCGTCAAAGGTGCATCCAGTTCACGCTGGAGATCACCCTCAAAATATTTCAGGGCGCGGAGTTGACCCATCAGCTCCGCTTTCACCACGCGGTAGAACGACTCACGTTGGGTCTTGTCAAGACATTCCCGATAGGTCCGGGTAATATAGGCGCCATTCTTACACAAAAAGGCGATGATGGTATCCCTGTGCAGGGTCAGAAACTCTTCGCTCAGCCCCATTTCTTCCGAGAGGGCGTGCCACTCCGCATCAAAGCAGATAATATTTTCCTTCAGGGCATCAAGAGAGTCAACCTGCTCCAGCGCGGCCAGGTTCTTCAGCACCAGTATGGCATCGGTCCTGCACCGCATACCGGGCAGCAGGCGGCTGATAGAATCGAAGTGAATCAGCATCTGTGCCGCATCCTCCGCGGTAAGTCCCGTGATATGCCCAAACTCCTGCTCTTTCCACGAATATAAAGGTTTGATATCCAGTTTCTCCGCCAACTGAGGCAGCTCCGGCTCCATATAGGGCTTGAGCACATCGCGTTTACGCAGCTGCCTGAGAACGCGGAGCCGGTAGTCCTGGCTCCCTGATTGCAGCAGCTGATAGAGGGTAATGTAGAGGGCGGAGGCTTCGTACAGCGCTGACAGTTCCGGGAAAGTATAGTTTCGCCCCTGCGTGAGTTTCTCCACGTCGAGGCCGGAGCTGCGCATCCACATACAGGCGCCCAGGTCCGCTTCTGTCAATTCGTTCAGATTGAAACGATTCCTATACAACTCCTCTTGCAGCAAGAGTGAGTCACGCGGCAGGCTGAGGAATTGCTCAGCGTGTTCATCCACCAGCTTGATAAATTGCTTCTTATTGTGGATGATCGCATAGGTCAGGATGTCCTCTTGATAGTTCCGAACACTAGACAAATCAATCGTCTTGAAACGGGTTCCATAAAGCAAATTGACATAGCCGCTGTATGTGGAGAATACAGAATCCCAATCCTGAGTCGGGTACGCTGCGATCCGGTGCTCCATACGCCGAAGCTCATCCATAGCACACTTGTTTTTTTTCCAGAAGGAGATGAACTCAGCAGTATCTTCAGAACCCAGCTGGCCAGCCACGGCGCTCAAAAGCGCACAGCATTCTGCGGCGTCTCCTGCAAAAGAGAGGTAATCGTTCAGAGACAGGTTTTCGGTAATCTCCTTCTTGTGCAGCAGCTTGATGATGTCCACCAGCTCTGGGCATGACCGGAGCAATGTGCAGACCTCCTCAAATTCAGCAGTTTGAAACAGACTTCGGGTAGCCGTGAAGGGCTTTTTCAGCAGTTCCTTCTGCCATTCGTCCAACCTGATTGGTGGATCAACACAGGACTCCAACCCGAGAATCGCAGCTTGCTTTTCCTCCTCGGACTGTTCGGCAACTGCGAAATTCAGCAGATAGACCAGACGCGCTCTGGCATCTAGCTGGTCCCGCCCAAGAACTTCCATGAGATCGTCCCTGGGACTGGCCGTAATATCCAGCCCATTATCCCAGTATAATTCCAGCAGCTTAGAAAGCCTGTCCATCAACACAGACCTGTGGCTGGGCGCCTTCGGGCGCGCAGGTACAGGATGATGATAATTTACATATCCATACCTGCCAATATGGGACGGCGTTGGCTTCGGATCCTCGGACGGCTCCTCCGGAAACATGGGGAGCAGCGCCGCATAATAGGCGGCGAACGCCGGGTTTTGAATCGCTTCCCGCTGAAAGTTTGTCATGGTGATGGAACTGCCGGCAAGGCAGGCAGAGATTCTGCCGCAGCTGTCCATGATCTGCTGAAGGTCAAACTCCTGGAGCCACTGGAAATCAAGATTCAGCGACTTCATCCGTATAAGAACAGCCGTGCGTTCCAGCATTTTCGCAATCAGGTCATTTGCTTGTGTCATTTCCCGCGTCATATGCGGCTACCTCCTTAATTTTTGAAATATGCGCTTGCGCCTCGGTAAAACGCATTATTTTCTTGCTGGCCAGCTCCGCGCAGATATACAGCAAATGGTCCGCTTCGCCACGCTCCAATATGAACTGTTTTTCTGCGAGCAGTTGCGGCAGCTTCTCATACACGACCTGATATGTAAGGGAACGCTCCTCATCCGTACTGTGATCCGCGTGCCGCCGTACTTCCTGCAAAAAGGCGTTTCGCTGATTGCCTACAAACATTTCTTTCGTTGTAACGTCCCTGGTATACCCCAACGCCAGCGCAATGGCGCGCCGGTCCTGTACAGACATACCGAACCGTTCTTCATAGCGCTCCAACAGCTCGCCCAGATACAGAAACCCATACTTTTTCTGAAAATCTTCGCTTTTGACATCGTAATTCAATAGGATACACCGCCGGCGCAGATTCTCCTTCTGTGTGTAATCTGCCTTTATAGTATCCACTACAAAGGCGATGATATCGCTCAGCAGTGACAAATTGATCTGCTCTTCAAACGCCTTCATTTCCATTGTAGATGCCATGATTTCACTCCTCTAAAAAGATTATCGGGGAAGGCCAGGCACATAGCCCAGTCTCCCCCGATGGTTATTTGCCGGTACCCCGGCGCACAGATGTTATTCGTTATTGCAGGAATGCGCTTCAAATGTTCCGTTTTTTACGCATTCCTCACAATAGATCGCACCGCAATCCGGGCAGGCGCAGAACAAATCCCCTTCTTCCAAGGGCTGCCCGCAGCCGTTACAACTATAGCCTCCACTGGAAATGGGTATCAAATATCTCGTGTAGTCAATCATCCCGCTCACGCTCCTGTTTCACTTTTCTGTCCTCCACTTGCTTCAGGCCGTGCTTTTTTGCATACTGGTCCAGATCCAACTGAGCCCGTCCAAAATCTTTCACATAGTTCAAAGACCGGATGCCGGACTCACGCCGCTGCCCGGGCTTCGGTTCGGCATACCGCCGGAAGCCCTTGTAAACGTCGCCCAGTCCGGCCCGTACGAAGTAAAGATTACCCTGTGCATCTGTATACCGCTTGATAGGGTAGGCCCGCATCGCATGTTCCATATCGCCCAGCGCGTTCAGCAGCCCTTCCATATAGGCACTGCACTCCTTTTGGAGCGCATAGATATCCTCGGTGCTCAAAAGCCCGGCTCCGCTCAGTTGGTATCGCGCGCCTCCATGCTCAAACACGCTGCTGTACGGGAGGAACAGGAACCCCTCACGCACGGGGACGATTGTGCCGCCGCCCTGCATACTGTCAGAAAAGGGATATTTCCAGATTAGCGAATTCCCAAACCGCTCAGTATAGGCGCTGCGCACCTTGTCCAAGGTCGAATCAACACCTCCGTATCTGCCCAGCGTATCCAGCAGTTCATCCATGCCGTACAGCTTGTTCTGCTCAATTTCCATGCCCATGTATTGAAGGACGTAATCTGCGTGACCGGCAGTCACACTTAACTCCACATCCTTCTCCAGGCCGGTCAACATCTTCCGCTCAATCTCAGGGGTGAGGCGCAGCCGCTTGGCAAACTCGGCCAGCTCCTGCACGCGCCAGCGCACATGGCCCGGCGCTCTCTGAAAGCCGTATTGATCCATCAGATAGTACAGCTTGAGGGTATCCTGATACGAAACATGCTCCGTCGGGATGAACAGCATGATCAGCGGATCGACGGCGCCGTCATAGCTCAGCCCAACCGTAACATGCGGATTGATTTCGCGGGCCAGCTTTTCCAGCCGCTCACCGTAGCTGAACAGCACGGCATATTGTGCGTCATATTCCATGGGGATGCCCCGCCGCCGGCAGTAGTCGGCGTCATACTCAGCACACAGGAGGATGCCAGGCTGCCGGTCCAAAAACACGATATAGCAGCAGAGGTTCCACTCGTCCGTCCAAAGCTCCCGATAGGGCCTCCGAAGCGGAGGCGGCAATTCGTCCACATTGTCCAGCATACGCTTCCCATACTCGTGGATTTCACCTGTGCTGTTGCAATAGTATCGCAGCTGGTTGCTTTTGATCTCTTTCATCTACAGTCTCCTCGCTTTTCTAACAGGTTAAGATGTACTTTAGTGATGCGGAACTTTATCTTCCTCTTCCTTTGGAGTCGGCCCTCCGTGGGTTCTCCGTTTTCCTGCACGGCACGGGCAATTCTCCGCCACAATATTCATAGGATGGAACCTGCTTCTGAATCCCGCTTGGTAGAAGCTGTCGAATCCGACCTGACGGAGCTTCATAATAATACTGGAAAACCTCATGGCTCCGCCTCTCCGTCATCATAGACGCCTTGTCCCAAAAGCTCATCCTGGTTCACAAGGATGGCAAACCCTCCGCAGCAAAGGAACTTGCTGTCATTAGGTCTGCCGTCGAAAGGGGCCACGCCGTAAGCGGAAAAGAAGCTGCTTGGAATCTCCGTTTCCACATCGCCCCAGTTGAAGTCCCGGCAAGTGGACTCGTAGGCCCGTTTTCCGTCCTCAGTCCGGAGGAAGTCAGAGACAATTTTCCGCAGATACGTTTCGCAGGCCTCTTCGCTTGGGTTCGAAAGCCGGTCCCGATCAATCCGATAGGAAGAGCGGTACAGCTCCATATTCTGCCCTTCAAACCGCTGGCGGATCACGGTTACAACGTAGGTTTCGCGGGCCTCTTCCTCCGTCGGAGGGATTGTTGTCCGCTGATCCGCAATCGTGCGCCTGATACGGTAAGGGCCTATGACGGTATCTGGCGCTTTGCACACAATGGAATCCGCAAGAGCGTCCGCAGTCCGAACAGGCAGATCCAGACCATCGAAATGTTCTGCCATCAGGCTGGACAGCAGCATATAGTCGATCCACCATGACGGACTTGCCTCGCGGTCGATACTGCCGTCCTGGCGGGTGACAAATCCAGCGGGGTCCACGTCAGCGTGGTTTGCCTCGCAGACGAAGGCGTCCAGACTCTTGTATCCAAATCCGCCCAGGATTTCTGTCAAGGCCTGTTCATCATACTCATCCATGAAGATAACCTGATGGACAAATTCCGCTCGCAGCCCATGTTTTTCATGGGTAACGCGAACCACTTCATAGATTTGCCCCAAATCCAAGCAGCGGACATAGCTGTAGTGCTCCGCCTCGCCGGCGTACTGTTCCCAGGGGATGGAGTAGTTTTTTTCGTTCATTAGCTGGCCCTCCCATAGTGTTCGGTCCGTCTCCCAGCAGCAAAGCCCTCTATTGCGGGCATACAATTGCCCTCAATCTTCAACTGCTCCGTCTCAAATTGCCGGGCAAGCGTCAGACAGGTCCCGAACAGCTCTCTGGAATCCTCTGCCTCACCCCTGCCATTCCGTATCATTGCTGGCACAATTTGGGTGATGTCAAACAGGATTTCACACATTGGTACGTTCCTTTTTCACTAAACACTAGGTAAAGACTCTCTGCACCTATTTTAGTTGGCAAATATGATTAGTCTTCCATTTTGGAATTATTCCGTTCTGGCTTTACATCGACACAGTAATGTATGCCATCATATTCTAATTCCCAAAGACCTTCAAACTTCTCTCCGACATCAGTATAGGTCAACTGATAACCCTTTTCGTCGAAGAGAACAGCTTCAGTCCAAGAGGACTCCTCTTGACACCCACAACATTTGATATCCATCTCTCTCCCATCTGGAAATTTAGCTGTGTAAATAATGGTGTTGTCCTCGCCCTGATACTCGGATTCCGACTGCGCGTCAAGGTATTCTCTAATCGTCTGCAGCACGGACTCAGGCACATATAAAATCTTATTGTATGTTGTACCAATTCTGCTCTTTTGGCCATCATTCTGGAAAAGCTCATGGATAGTAACCATAATGGCCTCCCGCAGATTTTCCGCTTCATCTCCGCCGTTCCCGTTATACCGGTCCTATCGGGCCTGTACAGCGTCGATAAAGCGGCTGTTGTTGAGCAGTTCCTCCTGAGCGTGCCCTTCAAAGCAGGGATCATCCTTATCGAGGTCACGGATCTCATCACACAGCTCATCCATCTGGATCTGACTGGCTCTGGCCGAGTATATGGCGTCAACCTCGGCGCTGGTCAGGGGGATTGTCACGCTTTGGCCGGCAAAGGGCCGGCTGATGCAAAACGGATTCGGAGTATCCTGCCCCTTCACTATGGAATCAGCGAGTCGTTCCGCCCTGCATATGTTCATCCGGCGGCCAGTGAAATGCTCCGCCATCAGGCCGGCCAAGGTCATATAGTCGATGGGCAATTTGGCCTCTGCGGCACAATCGCCGCTCCTGCGGGCCTTACACATCGGGGCTGTGCCGGCGCGGCCTGTCTCACGGGCGAACGCCTCCAGGCTATCGTAGCCAAACTCCGCCAAGATTTTACTGAGCTCCGCCTCGCCGTACTCCTTCATAAAGATAACCTGGTGGAGAAACTCCGCTGTCCGGCTGTCCTTTTCATGGGAAACTCTGACCACTTCGTAGAGAGAATCCTGCTCCAAACAGCGGACATAGCTGTAATGAGCAACCTCGTCAGAATATGGCTCCCATGGGCCGGGATGGATTTCCTGGTTCATAAACAAAACCTCCTCGTATAAAATGATGTTTTTCGGCGGTTTCCCGCCCCTGCTATATAAAAAACCACATACAGGCCCATGCCTGTATGCAGTGTGTTTTTGCTATTTCCGGAAAACAAAAAACGCCATCTGCAAAACTGCAAATGGCGCTTTGTAACACAGATAACGATGCTCGCTTTTGGAAGCGGCTCTGATACTTTATGGGTATATTATATCATCTGAGGCTTTACTCGTCAATGGGGAGCTGGCCACGACTGTTTGTATCAGGCTGATACCCCCTGTTATCCTGCCGGCAGTCCAGCACGGCGTCCAGATAGACCGTATTCTCTGCCACAGAGAAAATCGCCTTATACCACTTGCTGAACAGGGCCTTTCGGTAGGCTCCGTCGGGCAGATTGTAGTCCAGCTCCGGCGGAAACTGAAATGGGTTCTTCTCCAGCGCGTCTATGACCTTCGCAAATTCAGCGGTCATCTGTCTTGCCGCCGAAACACGCACCTGCGCCAAAAATCTGGCGTGGCGGATCAGTATCTCATCGGCCCGCCTGGACACGATGACGGTATAGTCATCCACGCTGCTCTACCTCCGCAATCGCCTGTTCCATATCCCGCAGAACATCGCGGGCGTTGCGGCCCTGATAGCCGTTCAGCCGGTCCGACTGCGCCTCCAGCAGATCGGCGTAGACGGCGTTGCTGGAGTCCAGCGACAAAGACAGCGGCACTGACCGCTCCCGCACGATCTGCTTCAGCAGCATGGTAAATACTCCGGACATCGTGAGCCCCACATCCGACAGGATCTCTTCCGCCTGTACCTTCAGCGTGGAATCCAGCCGCGTAGACCAGTTCGCGTCTCCTGGCATGATGGTCACCATCCTTTCACGCTTTTGATTGTACTGCAAAGTATATGCGGTGTCAATGCGGATATCCGAACATACTTCCCTTTGAGAGGACCAGCGCAAAATTGCCGCTTGCCAAATTGGGCAATTCCGGATATAATAAACTCATTCAGTATCTAAGCCTGCCAAGGCTACAGTTTCCGTGTTGCACAGCGTCTGAAGGTGAATGCCTTTGGGCGCTTTTCTTTTTTATAATCATTCAAGCGTATGGGAGCTCTGGCCCTCCATGCGCTTTTTACATACATAAAAACATCAATGATAAAGGAGTTGATCGTACCAATGAGAGCCAAGAAAAGAACACGGGCCGCAATGCCCGTACTCAAGCCGGGGGCATACCATCCCCACCAAACGAGGAACCAGTCATGAGCGGGTGTCAGTATGGGAGCGGCTGCCGCATTCAGCCCCTGCGCCCTGGCCGCAGGGGGACGCCTCACTTTGACCGCGTCTATCTGCCGGAACTGCTGCCCCTGGAGGCGTATGATAAAATCATCGTCCTCTTCTCGGGTGGGAAGGACAGCTTGGCCTGCGTTTTGGATTTGCTTGAGCGAGGCGTCCCCCGGGAAAAGATTTGCCTATGGCACCATGACATTGACGGCGGGCATCCTGCTCGCAAAATGGATTGGCCGGTCACCCAGAACTACGTCCGGGCCGTGGCGGACTATCTCGGCCTGACCTTGCGCACCTCTTGGCGGGTCAATGGATTTTGGGGTGAAGTCTATCGGATCGGTGCAAGCTGGCCAATCCGGTATACGGAACCGGGCACCGATACGGTTCGGGAATGTAAGTTGTCGCCCGGGCAGGTTCGCTCCGCCCAGCTGAGGGAGAATATCCTGACTGACCTGGAGCAAGTGGAGCTGGCCCAAATGGGACAGCGCATGAAATTCCCTGCCAAGTCCGGAGATCTCGCCACCCGCTGGTGCAGTTCCATCCTTAAAATCATGGTGGCCGATTCCGTTATGCGCAATCTGGCCCTGCAGGAGCTGAAGGACCTTGGAACCTGCCAGCGTTTCCCTCTGAAAGGCTCCATCGCCAACGGCCGGTTTTGCAGTCCGAACCTCAAAAGAGAGGTGGGCGACAGCCTCATCCGCAACTTGGATCTTCTGAAGCAGGATGGTCAGCGCCTGAAGCTCCCCGCCAAATCCGGCTGTCAGCAGGGGCGATGGTGTTCCGGAACCCTCAAAGCCGAGGTGGAAAGTAAGCCCCAGTCCGGCCTTGAAGACTTCTCCCAGGGTGTAAAGCTGCTGGTCGTTTCCGGCGAGCGCCGCCAGGAGAGCGCCGGACGGTCCAAATACAATGAGATGGAGATCCATCGGGCCAACGCAACCGCCAGGGCCCACAGGCTGGTCCATCAATGGCGCAGCGTGATCGACTGGGATGAGGCGCAAATCTGGGAAATCATCAAACGATGGCGCATCACGCCGCATCCGTGCTATGCCGCCGGGTGGAACCGCTGTTCATGCGCCATGTGCATCTTCAGCCTGCCTAAGCACTGGGCCGGTATTCGGGAGTTGTTTCCCGAGTGGGTCCAGGCGGTGGAAGAAGACGAGCGCATCCTGGGCTTTACGTTGGACCATAAGAAGGCCTTATCGGAGTACATCGGCGACGCCAAGAGCTGCGTCTGCCACGATGATCCCAAGGCCGTCTGCCAGCTGACCAGTGGGAAGTTCTCTCTGGCGGACGTTGAAGCGCCGGATTGGCGCCTGCCCGCCGGCGCGTTTCACGGAGCTGAGGGCGGCCCCTGTTGACGGCCTGCCAAACTTATCAAGAAGAGAGGGTGTTTTATGAAGCGTGGCATCGAAATAACATGGGCATACGACTTCACGGGCCGTATGTACCTCAAAATCTCAAAAGCTCGCGGCAAACTGACGCTGGAGGAAATCCAGGACCTGCTTCTGTACGAAAATAATCAGAAGCTCTGCGGACACTATGCCATCCTGCTGAATTGTTCTGAAGAAACCATCGGCGGAAACGGGGTATATCTTGAGAAAGACTCCAAAGGCGATTCCGTTGGGCTCTATCAGATCGAGCAGGAAGGCACCTGCCCGCTGTGCGGAGAGCATACTCCGCCGTTTGAGTATTGCCCCCACTGCGGGATGCCTTGGAAGGACGGCGATCCGGACATCGAGAAGACGCTCCGCCTCATGCGGAAGGAAACGATCCGCATGGTAAGCGAGTCCTCGGAATGGGATAGCAAAATGACTTGGTATTGGTCGTACATAGGTGCCCTGGACTTGGCTAAGGATCTGAAATTCATTACTGAAGACCGAAGGCAGGAGCTTCAGTTGGAGTCTCGGGAGTGGAAACCGAAACACTGATGCGAGAATAATGCCGTTCTATTTAACTAGGTATACTGGCCGCTTTCAGAAAAGGCACATGAACTTTTGAGCTCATGTGCCTTTTGGCATGTTAGGGAGCGGTATTCTGGGGCGTCAAAAGGAGGAATGCAAATAATGCGAACATCTTGTAAGGCTATGAAACCCCGCAGTCAGATCGACGTATTTGAAGAAATCATTGTGGACAGCTTCGCCGGGGGCGGCGGGGCCTCGACGGGCATCGAGCTGGCGACCGGCAGGGTAGTCGATGTTGCCATCAACCACGACCCGGACGCCATCCTGATGCACCGGACAAACCACCCTTACACAGTCCATTACCAAGCCAGCGTGTGGGACGTTGACCCCGCAGAGGTCTGCGCCGGCCGGCCGGTGGGACTGCTGTGGGCGTCTCCGGACTGCAAACATTTCAGCAAGGCGAAGGGTGGAAAGCCAGTAGACAAGCGCATTCGCGGGCTGGCGTGGATCGTCCTGCGCTGGGCGGGGACCGTTCATCCGCGAGTCATCATCCTGGAAAACGTGGAGGAGTTCCAAACCTGGGGCCCCGTCCGGAAAGGCAAGCCCGTCAAATCAAAGGCGGGCGAAACCTTCCACCGATGGGTGGAGCAGCTGCAAAGCCTCGGCTATGAGGTTGAGTGGCGGGAGCTGGTGGCCGCCGACTACGGAGCGCCGACCACGCGGAAGAGATTCTTCCTGATTGCCCGGCGAGACGGCTGCCCGATTGTCTGGCCTGAGCCGACCCACGCCCCCGTGAGCAGCCTGGAGGTAAAGGCCGGAGTAAAAAAGCCCTGGCGCAGCGCGGCGGAAATCATCAACTGGGGCCTGCCCACTCCCTCGATTTTCGCTTCAAAGAAGGAGATCTGGGAGCAGTACGGCATATCCGCCGTCCGGCCCCTGGCCCGAAACACCATGCGAAGGGTGGCCCGCGGCGTGGATAAATTCGTGATCCGCTCTGCAGCTCCGTTCCTGGTAAGCGTCAATCACTCGGGAGACTTTCGAGGCCAGGCGATTGACAAGCCGCTTCAAACCATTACCGCCAAGCACGGCTATGGTATAACCTATCCGATGATGTCGCCCTTCACCGCCACAAATACGACCAACAGCGTAGGCGCGCCCGGAGATCAGCCGCTCCATACCGTGACGACCGCAGGAAATCAACTTCTGATTCTGCCCGCTCTGGCCGCTATCGGGCAGACCGGCGGCGGGGATCGTGGGCGAAGCATTACAGAGCCTGCGCATACGCAGGTATCGAAAGCGGAGGAATGCGTAATCTGTCCCGCCATGGTGCAATACCACACCGAGCGGTCCGATTATGTCCGGGCGCAACGCGCACAAGACCCTCTTATGACAGTTGACGCCGCAAATCGCCATGGGCTGACGTCGGTCTGCATGGTCAAATATGATGGCAGCGCGCAGCACGGTCAGGAAGCGGCGGAACCCCTCCACACGATTACCGAACGGGATCGGGAAGGATTGACCGCAGTCAGCCTGGCCAAATACTTTGGCAGCATCGTAGGAACGGAGATGTCCAGCCCTCTTCCCACCGTGACCGCCGTAGATCACAATGCGCTCCAAGCGGTTCGATTCGCGAAGGTGAACGGCGACTGCCCTGGGGAACCTTTGAGGGAATCTACAGGGCCCGACACCTCTGACTGCCTTCATGGCAGACTGGCAACTGTCTCAGAACGGGCCGGGGCGGAAGCGGATTTGAGGAATTGGCCCAAAATCCGAGCGCTCCTGAACGAGTTTTGCGACTATGAACTGCAGGACGACGAAGTGATTTTGTTTCATATCTGCGGCGCTTGGTACTACATGGCGGATATTGGGCTGAGAATGCTGACGCCCCGCGAGCTGTATCGCGCAAATGGGTTCCCCTCCGATTACACCATTGAGCGGGACTACACCGGAACCGCCTATGGGAAGAGCAAGCAGGTGGCGCGCTGCGGGAACGCGGTGCCGCCTCCATTTGCGGAAGCGCTTGTAAAAGCAAATCTGCCGGAATGGTGCAGGGACGGAAAGATCAACACCATGCGGGAGCTGGAGGAGATCGTTGCGGTATAAGCGGCGGTTCTTTTCAAAAGAGAATTGTTACCATTACAATTTAGGAGACAATTACAATGAAGCAGACGTGCAAAAAATTTGGCTATCAAAAAATCCCCCAGAGGGAGCCGCTCATTCTGAAGCCGGAAGACTGGACCCCGGAGGAGTGGGCTGTGCTCTGTAAACTGAGCGGCCTTCCGCCGGATCGGACCGAGCGGATCGTCCTTTACATCCGTGAAGTGGAGGCTTATCTGGGAAGAGGCAGAAAGTCCATTCGGCCCAAACCTGCCCAAACGCCGCAAGTCAAGGTCGACATTGTTGTCAAAGACGGTCAGGTATCCGAGGTGTATGCCGGGGGCGGCGCTGTTCAAGTCAAGGTCCTCGACCTTGACACGGATGAGCCGCACAGGAGGGCGCGGCTCCAAAAGCAGTATGCTCTGCTGTTGAAGCTGTTCGCGTCCGGCGAAATTACCGATATTTTTTAAGGAGAAGCTGCTATGAAAACGTCCTTAAACCCCCGGCGCTGTGCTCTGTTCAACTGCGACCGCCGTCACGGAAATTTTTGCTGTCAGGACTGCGGGTACAAGAAGGCCCATAAATGTAAGAATCCATGCCTGAATGGTCCTGAACGGTGCGGTAAGGCAATCATTCCGATGGCTGGGCCTAGTCACCAGTAATGGCGGATTGGCAGGGACTGATATGAAGCCTGAACGGAACACACTGGCGCAGGAAATGAAACTTATCCTTGCCCGGCTGCAGGAACTTGAGAAAATGGACTTTCCTCAGTACCGCTCTTGCCGGCGGGCGGAGGGCACGGAAGTGGACCGTGAACCCGTCCCAGAGTATCTGGAACAGGAGGAGCTGATCCGCAGGTGGCGGGAACTTCGAGAAATTGAGCAATATTTTCATAGGGAGCACAATCAACTGCTGATCAGTCTGCGCTTGTGGCGTTTAAGCCGCAATTTTGATGACCCGATTGATGATTCCCTGCAGCATCGTATAGCCATATCAGTATTTCGAAACGCAGGGATAGCATAAAGAAAGCGGGGGTGAAGTTTGCGCTTCACCCCCGCTTTTACTTTTTAAGACATCTTTAGCAAACTAAAACAAATCGCTAATTCCCTTATTTGAGATATTATACGCAAAAAGTTATGTCGTTTGCGGGTGCATCGCACGTATTTTCTTGTTTGCAATTCCGCTTTAGAACTCGTTCCAAACCCGCCGGCCGCAATACTCGAAACACTCCGCGTCGCAGCAGTCCTCCGGCGTCAGGTCGGTGATCCGTTTCCGGCTCCGGGACATGAACAGCCTGGACTTCATTGGCGGCATGGGGGTTTTGTCCCGAAGCAGCTCGTCAACTCCAACGATGGCGGCGTAGGTTTCCGGGTCGTTCTGCTGGACATACCGATAGAAATAGTTCCTGTGGAACGGACAGAACGCGCAGGCGCTGGCCTTGGTATCCAGTCCCCACTTCTCCAGTGTGTATTTGTAGGTATCCGCCCGGGTCTTGCCCATCGCTACCAGCGGAAACTTATTGACGAACATGCGGTTTGGATTGTCTTTACAGCGGTGTTTTTCCTCCGCTCCGAAACCCATATGCAGCTCATGGGCCTTGACATCCTCCGGCCGCAGGTGCTGGCCCTTTCGGTAGCGCAGCAGGTTCCACCGAACGAACTTGGAGATGGCCTCCACCTTATAATCTATGGTGCAGTTCTGCGGCAGTTTAGCCTTGTGCCCATCCTCCGCCAGCGTCCACCAGGGGATACTGACCGTACGGCGATTTCCGAAGTTCTTCATAAAGTCCTGGTACAGCGGCGTATCCAGGACAAAGAACGGTATTCCGGCCTTTTGACAGGCCCGGCGGGCAAAGTTCACCTGCTCCAATACCCAGGGCGGCTCCAGACCGAGATTGCAGAAGATCGAAGCGTCATAGATCGGAACTTCGGGGTAGAGATCGGGCATTTCTTTTATGGATTTTTCGCAGGACATCAGCAGCAGGGCCGTTGAGAGCATCCCGGCGCCGAAGGATAATATCTTCATGCGCGGATCTCCTTTCCATGTAAAATCGGATGAAACCAGCGGACTGACTTATCAGCTCGCTGGTTCCATTTTTGTGTTCTCCTGTTAATCAGCACTTTTTATTGTAGCTGTCGTAGTAGTAAGGCTCATCCACTTCGGCACGGTAAGCGCCGATGCACAGCTGATGCCCCAGGGGCTTCTCAGGGTTGTGCTCCGCGAAGCAGATCAGTTCACGCTCGCCGCCGGCGCTGAGCAAGTAGATATTGATCCCGGGATAGTCCGTATCGTCGTGGGCGCTGGCCTGCAGCGTGGTTCCATCGGGAAGGGCTATCTCGCAAACTCTCGGAGCCGAAACGGCAGGGGTACCTATTTCCCTCATAGCGCCGGAAACGTCCCGAGAGAATTCCTCCTCCGTTTTGCCATGAATGCCGAGCAGCCTGCGGACTTGCACCTGATATGCGGCGCCGATATCCTTCGGCCATTCTCCGGCGCAGGCGATGTAAGAAACCATTCGCTCATAGGGTTCGGCATCTGCCGCGAGGCAGGCCTTGCAGCAGGAAAAGATCATGGGCCCAATGGATGACATGCGGGCCACCACGTCCGTTTCCTTTCCGCAGACTTCACATTTTCCGTGTTGTGCGCATTTATCAAAGTCAAACATTTTTCTGACGTTCCTTTCCTAAACCGCGGCATCGTATTGAGGACGGTCCAGAACGCGGACCATCCCCGCCGCTTTGGATAACCTAGGCCAATCTCTCGGTGGTCCCAGCCCTTTTTTTCGCTTTGAACGTTTTGCAGCGTCCATTTGGCATGAAAACAGCGTATCCTTTTCCCATGCCGGGAGAATAGTCCCGATCACCCCCCTGGAAGCAGTAGCCGTAAATGACTGCCCCGTCAGAGCGCTCAAACGGTTCCTTCAGTTCCGCAAAGAAGCGGCATTGGACACAGTTGTTTTCATCTGTCGGTTCCGGGGGAAGAAGGGATATCTGCTCATATTGATTTGCCACGATTCACCTCACACTCCCATCAAACGCAGTAGTCCTCAACCACAGCCCGGAACATGCAGTAATCTGTGCGGAGGAGCGCCATTTCCCTCAAGACCGCCTCTCGGCTCTGCAGGCGCTGGAAATTGATACAGCGTTTGCTGTAGCTACGGCCCTCTCCTTTTTCACGGAAATACCAAAATCCGCTCTTGGTCCGATACACCCTCCGGCGACGCCGTTCACCCGGCAGCGTCAGGAACAAAGTGAGGCCCCCAACACAGCTTTGCGCGTGAACAAGAGGAACTGCCTCCGCATACAGCTCCCGCTGGCTTTTGTCAACAAAGCCCTTTTTGTCCGGGAGGCCGGGGCACCGGCCCGACGTGAAGGTAACGTCACGCCGGTCTCGTTGGTATTTGCCGCAGCTTGGGCAGGTGGAAGCGATATCGCATTTTTCACATTCGATTCTGCCGTGCAGTGGTGGGAAATAACGCTGTCCGGCCATAAGAGATTCCTCCTTTTACAATTTGGATTCCTGCTCCAGGAGCTGCTGCCAGCAGTCCTTGCGGGCCTGAAAGGCTTTGACCAGCTCCTCAGCGGAGGCGGACACGGTGGGCGGCTCCGCTGTTTCGGAGAAGGCCCCTTTATGGAGCTCAAACCAGGGATGGTCGTCTTCCATGCTGTAGGAATCAAAGCGGATTTCCGGCAGCCGGACCAGATGCGGGATGAAATACTCCCCTTCGTCGAGGCAGTCCAGGATCATTCGCTGCTGTTCTCCGCTCATGCTGCCGCTCACAATGGCCATGTTCGGCTTCTTGTAGTTGGAGGCGTCGCGATAGAGGTAGTCAATTCGGGTGTTTTGCGGACACGCATCCGAGATATCGGCCTCCTGGAAAGAGAGCGCCAGCAATTCCTTCCGGGTAAAACCGAGATCAAGCAGGTTCTGGATCACATTATGGATATGGTGGCCTTCCCCTTCGATCATGTCATTAACCAGCAAATTCAGCAGTTCCAGGATCCTTTCTTCATTCATAGAACATCTTCCTTTCTTTTGCGGTTACACGCCGCAATTATATACAAAAACAGCGCCCCTTTCAGGACGCTGTTGATGCCCGAAGGCTGCGAAAACAAAAAAGCCATTTGCATTTCTGCAAATGGCTCTTCGAAACACGGATAAACAACGCCGCTCTCTATGAGTGGCACTGATACTGTATGCAGGTATTATAGCAAAACCGTGCCCTTTCGTCAACCTTTGAAGTAAACCTTTCAAAAACGGTTTCGCATTTGTCAAGTCCCAACATGCTCTGATTATCTCAAAAAATCCGTCCTTTTTCTACATTCCCGCTATTGCTCTTCCACAAGCCGCCAGCTACAATATTTATAAACCGCTAAAAAATAGGAAGGGTGTTTTGAGATGGGATTGACGCGCGATCCTCTTTGGGACGAGCGTGGTGAGCTGCGGAGAAACTGCACCGTTCGGGAGGCGCTGGACTGGCTGACGGGCTGCGGCTGCCATACGGCTGGGGAGGACGTCTGCATCAACGGGCTCTCTTACAAAATCGGGCAGATACTCTATGGCCCGAACCGCCCTGAAATCGCGGATAGGACGATATTGCGTATTTATGACGGGTATTACCGGCAGCTGAACTTTCGTGTATAGGCTGAGGCCTTCTTTTTTTGAGGCATTATGTGCCGCGCCCGCGAGAAATTACCCTCTTGCGTTTTCTTCTGGAATTCGCTATAATTCAAATAACAGTATCAGCGGCTTCCGCCAGAAGCCATTGTCACCGTGTTACAGAGCGTCCATGGGCCCTGCGGCCTTTGGGCGCTTTTTTCTTGTCCAGCAGGGCACCGCAGATCACCATGGTTCTTCAGCCACAAAGCGTACAGACACTTTGAGTCTGTGCGCTTTTTATTATATAGATGCACAGAAATTCTATTGATCGGGAGGTGGTTTTTTGTAGGCCAGACCTTTATCAGGTACTATTTTCAAAATGAGGAGGCAAATGAGCAACATGACACTGGCAGAACTGACAACGGCATATGAGCGCCGCCAGATCATCGACTACACATCGAACGGCATCTCGACACAATGCAGACGGCATGAGATGCAGCAAGTGAGCGGGCCCCTGTACAAAGGACGGGAAACGGTCAAAAAGGGCTCTGAACCGCAATTCAACTTGTTCCTGGTGTTTGCCGGGATTGAAAAGGGGCTGGTGTATAATCGAGGCATGAAACATCCGGAGTGGTATCAGGTTGAAGACTGTATGGAGACGCTTCAGCAGATTGGTTATGATACACTGGAGCATTTCCTGGTAGCGCAGGAAGAAGCCATTCAACATGACCGACATATAGGTAATGCCGTGATTGATTTCATCCGCCAGTTCGATCCGCCGCGGGCGGACCGCTATGCGCAGTACCCGCTTGGACCGGTATGCCCGCAGAGCGGAGGAGTCCCGGCAGAGGCTGCAGAAGGAAAAAGCAGAAGAGGAGGCGGAAAAAGCCAGGCAAACAGCCGAACAGGCGGCAAGACGGGCAATGCTTCTTGGCTGGGCCGATGGAATGAGCAGCTTCCAGTTTGGGCGGGTCATGAAGGTTCTTGAAAAGAAAATCCGTATTGAGGGGACTGTCATGCCGTGGCATCAGTTTGCTCGGTGGGCGATTCAAAATGGATGGCTTCCGTATAAGAAAGAGAATGCCACTACCAGGTATGAGAAGAATTCCAAGAAGAGCCGCACGGAATACCGGCTCCAAAAAGGTGGTCTCTATTATAAGGTTTCAAAAACGGTCTTCGACTTTGCCAGTTATCTTGCCGGCAAGGATCCTTGTTGTTTTTCTTTAGCTGAAGAGGAACGGCCCGCTGCGGAGCCGCCGGATCACAGGAGGTGAACATCGTGATTTGGAAAATCCCTGTCATATGGGAGATGTGCGGCTGCATCCAGGTTGAAGCCGATACGCTGGAGACTGCGATGAAAGCGGCGGAGGACCCAGAAGGAAATATTCCCCTGCCCGCAGACGGAAGTTACGTTGACGGCAGCTGGACGCTTTCCAGCACAGACCCAGGGTATGTGCGGCTGTTTCAGGACGCGCAAACGCAGAAGGAGGACTGCAAATGAAATATTGCATCACCATGGAACGCACACTGTCCCTGGCCATCCATTTTGACGCCAATAGTGATGACGAAGCGTATGTCAAAGCGGAAGGAATCGCCCAAAAAACCACGGCGTCCGAATTCGAGGAGGGGAGCGAGCAGCGTGACTACTCCCTCTGCGACGCGGATGCCGGCCGGACGTTGGTGAACTGGCGTTGAAGGCGTCTCACATCCCGGGCGGCGGATTATGTAAACTGCCGGCCGCCTTAATCTGAAGAGGAGGAATTAAATTGAGACGAGCATATCACAAGCTGGGGGCCTTTGAAATGACCAGCAATCTGATGCGGGTCAGCGACCCTTGCTATAACAAGGAAGTATGGTGCAGCGGCGCCATTCCAGGCTGCATGAAGGGCAAGTGGGAGACTGCGGTGGTCTATAAGGATGAGGGGGTATTTGGCATCAGGGTCTCCATGCTCGCGGCAAGGCACGCCCCTACTGTACGCTCCTTCACCCCATGCGGAAAAGTGTGGACAGACGAAAAGCATATTCATTATTCTTCCGGCTGGGAAATCTGTGATTTTGAAGTGGGAGTGGACTCCGGCCAGGCGGGCCTGTTCGATGATGCGCATTATCAGGACTCCCATGTGTTTGACGGTGCGCCTAAAGCGAAGCGCGACTTCAAAGATGTCTGGTATAACCATTGCTGCGATCTGACCCTTGGGCCGAAGCAGGCTGGGATTATCCCATTTGGCGTGGTTTCGTCCTCCGGTTACGGCGACGGCGGATACACGGCGCTCTGCCACAGGAATTCCGCCAAGCAGGTGGACTGTGTTGTGTTCGTGTTCCTTGCGGATACAGAATAATGCATATCCCTAATCCCCTACACGAAGCTGATCGCATGCAGAGGATTACCAAAGTCACTGAAACATAGCATTGGAGGACAACCATATGCGCCGCTATACTGAAAACGAGATATGTGAAACCGTATTTCATCTCGCCCGGTACGCTGAATGCCTGGAAATTGACAAGACGATCACGGTGCCTGATGAGCGGGAGCTTTTCTGGATGATCCTTGAATGGGCGAGAGAATTTACAAGGGCCTTTGATCCATGTGGCGTGAAGGACTATATGATTGAGTTGGAGAACCAGGGAACGAAGTGGCTCATATCGGCATTTCCCTATATGCCGGAACCGGATGAAAGGCGGGAATAGGACTTGCTATTTCCAATTGCCTGCGCTATAATACCATCATACAGTATCCGTAATTGCCGCACAGGCAGTTTCCGTAACCGAGTTGCAAAGCGTCCAAAGGTTGTCATGACCTTTGGACGCTTTTTTGTTTCCCCGCACGAATGTGCAGAAGGCGCGAGAGCAGCCAGCTCCCGCGCCTTTTTATATATACCGCGACGGCAAACCGCCAAATTTATTCTTGAGGAGTTGATACAAATGGCATTTACCTTTCATCAAGCCGGCATGGAAAAGCAGCTGCTGTCCCAGTTATCCCCGCCACTGGCGCAGGCGCTGGAGCAGATTGCCCAGTCTCTGCCCGCGGACTTCGACCGCCAGGCCTCCGGCATCCCAGCCTTCTTTCACAACTTCATGGATGGATTTTGGACGCCCTTTGAGGAAGTCTGCCAATCCGACACCGAGGGGTTGAGGAAAGCCGATCAGACAATCCGTGCCTTGGAGCATTCGTTGGTACAGAGTCTGACCGAGAAGCAGCGCAAACGTTTAGACCAGTTCTGTGACGCTCTGAACGCCCGCAATACCGAGGAACTGGAGTGTGCGTTTTTGGTGGGATACCAAACGGCTGTCCGGCTCACACTGATGGGCCTCTTCCCCCTGAACACGCTGTTCCAGCGGGAAACGCCGCATGAAGGATAGGCGGGCCGCCTCCGAGTACCGGCAAAAGCGCCATTCCTGCGCAGACAA
Source organism: uncultured Oscillibacter sp. (assembly GCF_950073225.1). Taxonomy (NCBI): domain Bacteria; kingdom Bacillati; phylum Bacillota; class Clostridia; order Eubacteriales; family Oscillospiraceae; genus Oscillibacter; species uncultured Oscillibacter sp. The sequence goes on along the minus strand of NZ_CATMPS010000004.1, from coordinate 40,605 downwards.
GGTCGACCGTGTCGAAGACTTGGATTTGGACGCCATTTCACGAGAGGACCTGATCTGGCAACATGGGACCGGAGTAAGCGTTTCCCATGGTACCGGACGGGCGAAAACCTATACCTATCGTTCTGGCGTGCAGACGAAAGCAGGCAACCTGGAGCTTTCTGTGTGGACCGCCGCCGCTCGGTATGTGGTCAAACGCGACGGGCTGGAGGCGGAGGCCGGGCATCTTCGGGAATTCTTTACTCAGCATGGATACCGAATTGGACGGACATCGGGAGCCAGGGAAAGGGAAGTCCTCTGTTGCTGTATATCCGGACTTTACCAGAACCCTCAATGGGTAGGCTTTGTTCCCTATAACCAAAGATATCACCCGGAGGCGTTGAAAAAAGCGCATCTCGTGCGCATGATCTCAGTGTGCTGCCAGACGCCCGGCTTCGTTACGGAGGAACAAATCGCCGGGAGCTGCGACGGGAAGGTTGCCTGCCCGGTCTGCGGCTGCTTTTCAAATTACAAACGGCTGTCATAAAGGCAGCCGGCCAGGAAGCAAGGCGCTTGCTTCCTGGCATTTCTTTAGGAGGGTTCCTATTGACGCATGAAGATTTGTTGAACGTGGCTGAGATCACCTCCGGACGGATCAGCCGCAGTACGGTGTTTGCCGACTTTTTGGCCATATCCGCCTATACCATCAGCAACAGCTTTGATCCTGTACATCGCGAGCAGCGGCAAGCGGCTTTAGCGGCGGTGTTCCGTAATTACCGCCCTGAAGAACGCCGTCAGTTCATCAAAGCATTCCTGGAGCTGAAGAGGCAGATACAGCTCAATGTGGACTATCACCGGTATCGGGATTTGCTGGGCGAGGTATTTATGGAAATAGGTCCGCGGAGAAAAGGCCAAGATTTTACACCCCCGTCTATTGCAAAACTGGTAGCCCGAATTTCCAATGCAGGTTCCCGCGCACTGCCGGAGAAAGGGTATTTCGTTGTGAATGAATCTGCCTGTGGTTCCGGGGCTATTATGCTTTCCGCAGCTGATGAAATAGACGCTGCGGGTTTGAACCCATCTTATCAGATGGTGGCTCAAATGGAAGACCTGGATCCCCGATGTGTGCATATGGCCTATATCCAAATGTCCCTTTATGGAATCCCGGCAGTAATCATTCGGGGGGATGTGCTCGCATTGGAGGAATTTGACCGCTGGTATACGCCTGCCTATATCCTGTTCGACTGGGTTTGGAGGGAACCCATGCCTTTTCGGCCCGGGAGGAACCGGGACGACGAACTTTTAAAAATGTCGGTTGACCCAATTTACAGAGCCATCCGCCTGATGGGGAAGGAGAATCACGGCAAATGAGTACATATACCCAAGAAAAAGCATCTGCAAGCGAGGCCAATCCATATCACATCCATCCCCTTGCAGATAAAGTTCCCCGTACCGCTCTGCGCGGTCTTGCGGACAAGCTCGCCAAAACAGCGCACATCCCGATGATCCTGGGGCTGGACGGCGACTGCGATTTTACACGCGAAATCACGGACTTTTACCCATACGAATGCGGCAGGGAGGAATTGCTGGCCCTAATCGAAAAGGACCCCAGCCAGGAACTGCTATCCGTAAAAGGGATGTCCGGGTTCGTGGTGCTCTGCCGCCGTCACGCCGTCTGCCTGCCGGCGCTTCTCTGGCAAAAGCGTGAAAAGGGGGCCTGAGATGGGGCAGAAATTCTATATGGAGGTCCGGGGCAGCATGACCCGGTTTGAGCCGCTGACAGAAGCCGCATTGACCCGCCTGGAAACAGACGGCTTGACCTTTGGGGAGCTGGCAGGGATGCTGGATGCCCGCGGTCTTTCTATGGACTGCGTTGTGCATGACCCGGGGCGGAGCTTTGCCGGCATATTCTACGCCGGCTATGAAGAGGGCTTTTATATCCCTCTCTACCCCAGCAGAAGGTATCTCAAAGATTGCCTGGAACCTGTCATATTGGAAAACCGGCGTCGGGATGCGGCGGAATTGCTGGCGCGAAAGGCATGGTCCGAATATTACCGCCTTCATGTGCCGGTACCAATGCTGATTTATGATTTCCAGAGAAGATACCAGGATATCCCGTCTGCGGAGGTCTTTTCGGTCTGGCACGGTATCTATAAGCGGATTGATTATTCCAATGGGATGTGGAGTCCGGACATTCTGGAGTATGTCTTCTCCCATGCACCTCCGCCCTCGCTGCCCCCAGCGGATGCAGACGGCAGAGCAACGCTGTACCGCGGTATGGGGGCATTGTCCCAGCCGCCGGAGCAAGCAATTTCCTGGTCAACTCATCCCGGGAACGCGCTTTGGTTCGCCATACACAGCGGCGCCGGGACCCAGCTTGCCATCGCAAGGGTGCGGTCGGAGGATATCGTATTCTATGACGCGGGTTTTCGCGCGGAAAACGAGGTGATTTTGCGGCCTGGGACTGACATGGAGCTATCCTATGCGGATATGATCCCCGTCGAAAAGGAGCAGGTTGTCCCTCTGTTTGCCTCTGCGCTTGAGGATTTTCAACGGTATGGGCCGCTCGTAAAATCCCTGGGCTATCCGGCGGAGGGATTTTTCCGAATCCACGGCGCAACGCATATCCTGCGGGTGCTGTGCCTCTCTCTGCTCTATTTTTACATCCGGCGATACACTCTCGGAGGTGGACAAGCAGGTTCTCGTTTATTTCAGTCTGCTCCATGACATTGGGCGGGCCGGGGAAAACGAGGAGCCATCTCACGGCGAGCAATCGGTCAAGCAGATTCGGCAGCGGGGTATCCGGTTGAAGGGCATTCAGCTTAGCAGGAAAGACTACCGCATCGCGGAGCTGCTGATTCAATACCACTGCTGGGACGATCAGCAGGGGATCGAGGCCATCCAAACCGCGCCTTGGCTGACGCGCAAGGATAAGGAACGGGTCCGAAGGCTCTACATGATCTGCAAAGACATGGACGGGCTGGACCGGGTGCGCTTTAACGGCCTGGATTACCGGATGCTGCGGACGGAATACGCCCGGCGGCTGCCATTGGTCGCGGGCTGTCTGCTCCAAGAACCGATCCAGGAGCTTTTTAATCTGGACAATTGAATTCATAACCCCAAACGGAAGAAGCACCTGGAGGAAATTCCTCCAGGTGCTTCTTCCACGCTATTGAACTCACAATTTCTCTCCCTTTCTTTCCCTATTATGAAAAAGGCTGGGAGCTGATTTCGCTGGCGATTCCCAGCAAATTGAGGTTTGCCGCTTAAATTACGACATCTGCTCTAAATTGATAAAGCCGCGCATTGACAAGCCGGGGCCATAGGACTATATTTGTTTCGAAAATACCCGGCGTCTGTCCGGGACAGGGGAGTGGCCGCGATGCTGGCGTTTTTAGAGGAAGAGGGAATCCATCCCGCGCTGCTGCGGGACATCCAGGCGTTCCGGGACCGTCACCCGCTGGCGGAGGAGCTTCGGGACAGGGTCCCCGCGCCGAAGTTCCATTATTATGGCAGGGAGGTCTGGGAGAACGCCGCCGCCGCGCTGCTGCGGGGGAAGAACCTGCTACTCACCGGCGGCAAGGCCACGGGGAAAAACGTCCTCTCGGAGAACCTGGCCATGGCGTTCGGCCGCCCCGCCTGGAACGTGTCCTTCCACGTCAGCGTGGACGCCGCCGCCCTCATCGGCATGGACACCTTCGCGGACGGGCGGGTGGTCTTCCGGCCCGGCCCCATCTGCCAGTGCGCGAAATTCGGGGGCTTCGGCATTCTGGACGAGATCAACATGGCCCGGAACGAGGCCCTGGCGGTGCTCCACTCCGCCCTGGATTTTCGCCGCTGCCTGGACGTGTCCGGCTATGACCGCCTCCCCATGGAGGACGGCACCCGCTTCATCGCCACCATGAACTACGGCTACGCCGGGACCCGGGAGCTGAACGAGGCCCTGGCCTCCCGGTTCGTGGTGCTGCAAATGCCCGCCATCAGCCCGGAAAACCTGGACCGGCTGCTCTCCCGGCATTTCCCCGCCCTGCGGAAGAAGCCCCGGCAGCAGCTCTGCCAGCTCTTCTTCGAGCTTCAGGCCAAGTGCGAGGCCGGCGAGATTTCCACCAAGGCCCTGGACCTCCGGGGCCTTTTGGACGCGCTGGAGCTGATGGAGGCGGGGATCCCCGCTGGGGCGGCTCTGGATATGGGCGTCACCCGCAAGACCTTCGACCGCTACGAGCAGGACCTGATCCGGGACGTGATGGCGGCGCGGATCTCCCCCAAGCTCACCCGGGACCAGCTCTTTGACCGATGAGCGGTCCCTACAGCGCCCAGCAGCGGCGGGCTCTCAATCAGGTCTGGAACGCCGCCGGGGTCTATGGCTTTTCGCCCCTGTTCCTCTCTCTGGACGCAGCGGGCAGGCCGGATTTGTACTTAAATACCATCGTGGGCTGCGTCCGCAAGTGGTATGGCGAGGAGGAACCGGCGGCGCTGTTTCAGTCCTGGGCGGGGGACCGCCGCCAGGCGCTGCTGGACGATTTGGCCTGGCTGGTCCTGGAGAGCGCCGCCTACGCCCGGGAGCTGCCCGCCCGTCCTTTGCTGGCGGAGCTGCGGCGGGTCCACGCGGAGGCCTTTTTTGATCAGGAACAGACCCTCTCCCGGCAGGAGTGGATGGCGAAGAACCAGCTCAGCTATACCATGCAGGCCGCCCGCTGGAGGGCGGTGCTGGGGCGGCGCCCCCCGGTGATGACGCCCTATGAAAAGCGTCTCTCCGCCGCTCTGGACCTGGGTGGTTCGGAGAACCCGTTCCCGGCGATTTTGGAGACCTTTTCCCGGTTTCACCTGTTCACCGGAAAGACAAAGCCGCCCCCCGCTCTGCGTCTGCGCCTCACCGGGCGGCTGGCGGGGATGATGACCCGGCTGATGCCCACGGAGATCGTCCACACGGACGTGGTAGACCTGGGCCGGGCCTCCGGAGCGGGAGAGGGCGGCGGTCCGGCGGCGGACCCCCGCCGGGCGGTTCTCCGCCTGAAAGAGGACGCCGCCGACCGGCAGTATATCGAGAGCTGCTTCGGTCCCTCGCTTCTCCCGGACCGGGAACTGGGGCTGGCCGAACAAGCCCTGTGCTCAGGAATCCACCTGGGCTGCCGCCTGTGGTATACCGCCGGGGTTCCCCGTCCGGAGCGGACGAAGAACCAGGAGGCCCGCCGCATGGCGGAACAGGCACTGCTCCAGGCGGAGCGGAATAGAGCGGCCTTCTCGGCGGACGCGGCGCTGTACCAAAACGCCATTTTGCGGCTGACAGAGCGGATTCAAAACTGTCTTCATGTCCACGGCCAAGTCGAGACGGAGACCGCCCGCCGGGGACGGCTGGACCCCTCCCGGGTCTGGCGGGCGGCGGTGCTGGGAGACCAGCGGGTTTTCCAGCGGGAGGAACCCTCCAACCGGCCGGGCTTCGCCGTGGATTTGCTGCTGGACGCCTCCGCCTCCCGGCTCCACTGTCAGGAGACCGTGGCCGCCCAGGGGTACATTCTGGCGGAGAGCCTGGCCCGGTGCGGCGTTCCGGTGCGGGTGTCCGGCTTTTGCAGCCTCCGGGGCTATACGGTCCTCCGGGTCCTCAAGGACTTTGGGGGTCGGAGCCGGGGGGTGTTCCGCTACTTTGCCTCCGGGTGGAACCGGGACGGCCTGGCCCTCCGGGCGGCGGGGGCGCTGCTGGAGGGCCCTCCGGACCGGCGGCGGGTGCTGCTGGTCCTCACCGATGCCAGCCCCAGCGACAGCCGCCGCATCCCGCCCGGCGGGGAGTACCCTCTGGGCCGGGACTATGACGGCGCTCCGGCGGTAAAGGACGCCGCCCGGGAGGTCCGGGCGCTGGAGCGCCGGGGCGTCCGAGTGGGGGCGGTGTTCATGGGGCCCGCGGCCAACGTCCCGGCGGCGGAGAGCATCTACGGAAGAAATCTGGCCCGCATCCGCTCCATGGACCAGCTGGCCGCGGCAGCGGGAACGCTGCTCCAAAACGAGATTCAGGAGCTGGAGGGTTGAGGGCGCATAATGGGAGGAATGGCAGATGGCGCTGTTTGAAAAAAGGGAAGAGGTTTTCTGCAAGCGGGACCGGGAAGGCTGGACAGCAGCGAAAGCCGCCCTGAAAGCCGCCGGGGTCCGGGGCATGAGGGCCTGGCATTTTGAAGATGAGCCCCCAGTGGGAGGCTGCGGCTGCAAACTGGACATCCGTAATTTTGGGCCGAAGGGGCGAATCGACCGGGAGATGTATGTTGTCACAGTTCCCGCAGCAGAGCTGGAGAGGGCGGCGGCAGCGCTGGCGAGCCTGGAGGCGCGGGTTTGAGCACGGCATCAGTTTGTTCGCCCTGATTTGCGCATAATCCGAAATTATATTTAAAGGTTGCAGAGAAAAATTGAACAGAATACTGATAATCATGCATTTTTTGCGGGTTTATCCGAAAAAGAGGACACCAAAAATCAATATGAAATTTTGGTGAAGTTTTAACCAACAAACTGTGAATTTCCCCCTTGCATTCTTCGAACCAAGGACTATAATAGGTTTCGGAATTGAGGTCTAATGTCGCTGGCAGTTATCTGACAGCGGTAGAAAGGACCGATCAAAAAGGGAGGAAAACATATGGTTAGTTTCTTCATCTGTCTGGCCCTGCTGATTGGCGGCTACTTTATCTACGGCAAAGTGGTCGACAACACCTTTGGGCCGGACGACCGGGAGACTCCCGCCGTCCGCATCAACGACGGAATCGACTACGTCGTCATGCCCCAGTGGAAGCTGTTTCTGGTCCAGCTGCTGAACATCGCGGGCCTGGGTCCCATTTTCGGCGCGCTGTCCGGTTCTCTGTGGGGGCCCAGCGTGTTTTTGTGGATTACCTTCGGCACCATTTTCGCCGGCGGCGTTCACGACTACTTCGCGGGCATGCTGTCCGAGCGGAATGACGGCGCGTCCGTCTCCGAGATCACGGGCATTTACCTGGGCGGCGGCATGAAAAACGTCATGCGTGTGTTCAGCGTGGTGCTGCTGATCATGGTGGGCACCGTGTTCGCCGTGGGCCCGGCGGGCCTGCTCCAGCTCCTGTGCCAGAACGCCGGCGGCATCCTGTCCAACAAGATGTTCTGGCTGGTGCTGATTCTGATTTACTACTTCATCGCCACCTTTGTGTCCGTGGACAAGGTCATCGGCAAGGTGTATCCGATCTTCGGCATCTGCCTGATTATCATGGCCTTCGGCGTAGCCATCGGAATCTTCGCCAAGGGCTATCAGGTGCCTGAGCTGTGGGACCACTTCTATAACATGCACCCCTCCGGCACCCCGATCTGGAGCTTCATGTTCATTACCGTGGCCTGCGGCGCCATCTCCGGCTTCCACGCCACCCAGTCCCCGCTGATGGCCCGCTGCATGAAGTCCGAGCGCCAGGGCCATATGGTCTTCTACGGCGCCATGATCTCCGAGGGCATCATCGCCCTGATCTGGGCTGCCGCGGGCTGTTCCATCTATGAGGGCGCGGAGCTGCTGGGCATGGGCGCCGGCGGTCCCACCGCCGTGTACGACATCTGCCAGAAGACCATGGGCTCCTTCGGCATGGTGCTGGCCATGCTGGGCGTCATCGCCTGCCCCATTACCTCCGGCGACACGGCCTTCCGTTCCGCCCGGCTGACCCTGTCGGACTGGCTGAAGATCGACCAGAAGTCCTACGCCAACCGGCTGAAGCTCTGCATCCCCGTGCTGGGCGTGGGCGCGATCCTGGGCATCGGCAACGCCCTGGGCAAGATCGACTATAATGTGATTTGGCGTTACTTCAGCTGGTCCAACCAGACCCTGGCCATGATCGTCCTCTGGGCCGCCAGCATGTACCTCTTCCAGAACAAGAAGAACTACTGGATCACCGCCATCCCCGCCACGTTCATGAGCGCGGTGTCCTGCACCTACTTCATCCTGGGCGAGGAATGCCTGGGCCAGCTCCTGAACAAGCACGAGGTCGTGGACGGCGCCCGGAAGCTGGTGGCCTACAACACCGCTCTGGCCTATCCCGTGGGCATCGTCTTCGCCGCCGCTCTGCTGTTTATTTTCCTTCGCGCTACCAAGAAGCAGTCCGTAAAGGTCTGACTCTCCCTCACTTCACCGGCTGCTTTTCGCGGGTAGATAGAACCGCCGGCCGCTGCCCTTGGACAGCGGCTGGCGGCGTTCGTAAGGAGACTTTCTATGTTCATGAAACCGATACCCCTGGGCCACGAGACCCTGGACCCCGCCGGACTGACGGCGGACCGGAAGGACTGCCGCCGGTTTGGACCCTGCGGCGCGGGGAAGCGGGCCCTCTATCTGAACAGCTTTTATCTGGACTGCCGCTATTACATTCCCTATGAGGAGGTGGAGCGGGTCTTCAAGCGGGTGGCCATGAGCGCCGGCGGCTTTTCCCACCGGGGCGTCTTCGCCTCCATTCCCTATCTGGTGGTGGAGTACGGCGGCGGGAAGCAGAAGCAGTGCAATTTCAAATACGAGGACCAGGTGGACCAGCTCCTGGAATATCTCTCCAAGCTCCGCCCCAGCATCCCCCGGGTCAGCAGGGAGGGCGAGGCGCGCCTTGCCAAACGGGAGCGGGAACGGGCCGCCAGGGTTTTGCCGGAGCTGACGGAACAGGCGGACAGGAGTGTGAGGCTCCTTCAAAAGGCGGAGGCCTATTTGGAGGAGCGCCCGGACCTGACGGGGGAACTGAGCCGGTCCGCCCGGGAGAAGCGGGCGTATCTGCGCAGCAAGCCCAGCTACCGGTATGTTGCTCTGGCGGTGACGGCGGCGGGACTGCTGGCGCTGATTTATGGCATTTACGCTCTGACACAGGGCGCGGGCACGGCGCTGTATTTCCTGCTGTTTGGTCTGGCGGCGCTGTTCATGTTCTCCGGGGCCAATGTGCTGCCTACCTCCCGGAACAACCGGAAGGCGGTGATGGGCCGGGCGGAAGCGGCCCAAGGGGCTATGGAAGCGTATCTCAAGGAGTTTCCCAAATTCCCGCTGCCGCCCCGCTACGCCCATCCGGCGGTTCTCCGAAGAATGCGCCGGGCGCTGGAGGAGGGCAGGGCGGAAAGTCCCGAAGGAGCTTTGGAAGTGGTCAAGCGGGACCTGAAGGCGCTGAACTCCAGCGTGGAGGTGGATCAGGAGGAGTACGACGAGGTCATGGCCATCAAGCCGATGTTCTTAAACGAGGATTATCAATAAGCAAAAGTCCCTGGAGGAAATTCCTCCAGGGGCTTTCATTCTATGTGACAGGGCGTTCCTTGGAGCTTCCGTGCTGAAAGCGCGTCTCTCCCATCATACTGCTCGTTTTCACTTCCAGACGCCTGATTTCATCCTCACCATAGACCATGCCCAGCCCGGAACCGCAGTCCCAATTTACGAAAACCGTGCCGATATCATCTACGCTGCTGACGGTACCGCGGTCGCCCTTTTTCAATTTGCTGTATGGGTCCGGGCCCATGCTGATAAGCTCCACTCGGCAGCCGGCCGGGAACCGCTCGCGCACGCGCCGAACCTCCTCTTTACTCGGGAGTCTCATGATCCTTTGCTCCTTTCCTCAAACTCGTACCACCGTTTCCACACGGTTTGAGCGGTGCCGGACTCAAACTCCACCAAATAATCGCTGGTCCACTCGTTCAAGTAGTGCTCATAAAAGGCGGCGAACCCTCTCTCGCAGACCAGGACGAAGTTGTCAAGCAGGCAGCCCTCTACCAGAACGCCAGTGTATTCCGCCCGATTCTGCTTCATCCATCTCGCCAAGTTGGCGCCGCTGATGCGGAATGTTGTTATTGAGCCTGTCTTTCCGCCTTTTTGCAAGTTTCTAATCTCCATTACACATTCCTTTCCGCTGCTTTACTGCTCAGAAGGGCAGTTCGCCCTCATCCTGCTCCCCGGCGGAAGTATCAGCAAATGAGGCGCCAGAGGCGGGCGGCGCGGTCCAGCCGTTCTTACTGTCGCTGGATTTGGAATCCCCAAAATAGACATTATCCGCAACAACCTGAGCACTGCGCCGTTTGTTGCCCTCCCTGTCGGTCCAGTCCTGGATTTGCAGGCGGCCTTCTTCAGCTGGTCATTCAGGAGGCCGAGGGGATTGAGTTAACGGCCTGCGATGACTTTGAAGGTGTGCCCTACCTGCTGTATCAGCCCTCATATCCCTGGAACATCCCCGATTCAGAACGCAATTTGACGGAGGATACCCTGACCGCCATATTCCAGCGCTATGTCGGAATCTTGACCGATGATGCGATTTCCGTCGATCACCAATCGGTGGAAAGCAGCGGCTGAAGGCCGCTTGGGCGAACACATAAAAATGGAGGACTTCTTATGTGCCAATCCGGCTCTATGAACCATAACGCCGCAGAGGAACGCGCTGTGGCCGAACAGCAGATGGTTCTCCTGATGGAAGCAATGCTTGAAAAGGAGATCATTCGGTTTCGGGCATACGCCTGGTGCTTTGGAATGGTGGATATGTTCGTAACGTCCGATCTCTTTGCGGAGAAGGAGTTTGTCCTGTCCGTCTATGAGGACGACTGGAACGGCGGCCCTTCGAAATGCGTGGCAGAAGAACTGGCAAAGACAGTGGCGGAGGGCAAAATCGAATTTGTCCCTTTGACCAGAGAGTAAACGAATCTCACGTCCCGTCAAGCCACTCATATAGGGCTTCTTGGACAGTTTGGACAAACATGTCCCAAATCAAAACGCAAAAGTGTCTAACAACGGAGAAACCGGGGACCGCAGATAAACCACGGCCCCCGGTTTCCTTTGTGAAAAGGGAGGTTTCAGCATGACCACAAACGCATTGACCACCGTCGTATCCTATCCGGACCGGGGGACAGGCGGCAGCAACAAATACCGGGGAAACTGCTCTCCCAAGCTGATTTCCGACCTGATCGCCCATTTTGGGCCTCATGATATCTGCAACTACATGTGCGGAAGCAACACCACCGGAGACGCCGCCTCCAGTATGGGAATTGCCAGTCACACCTATGACCTGCACAGCGGCTTTGATCTGCTGCACTGCGATATCCCGGAGCGGCCCCAGTTTATTTTCTGGCACCCGCCCTACTGGGATATCATCAAATATTCCGACGTGATGTACCGGGCCTCAGACGTGCAGCGGCGCTATGGCTATGACCCCCGGCAGTTCGATCTGTCCAGAATCCCCACATGGGACGCTTTCGTCAAAGCCATGAACTACTGCATGATGAAGCAGTTCTGCGCCTTGGAGAAAGGCGGCCGCATGGCGGTGCTGGTGGGCGACATCAAAAAGAAGGGGAAGCTGCTGAGTATGCTCTTTGAACTGACCAAGCCCGGCACCCTGGAAAATGTCATCATCAAGGTCCAACACAACTGCTTCTCTGACCATACCGCGTACGGCGGAAAGTTCATCCCGATTGTCCATGAATACCTTCTGCTGCTGCGGAAGGACATGCCTTTGCAGTTTCCGCTTCTAATGACCTACCGTATGGAGGGCGATATCCGGGAGATGCCGGGCGCCACCTGGCGGGATATCCTGGCCGACGCTATGGAGGGCTTTCAAAAAGCCGTCCATCTGGAGCGGATTTATGAACAGGTAGGCCGCTCTAAGCGGGCGCAGCAACAGCGGCATTGGCGGGAAAAAGTGCGGCAAACCTTATACTATCATCCGAATGTCTTTTTCAGCCCGAGTCAGGGATTATGGATGTTGAAAAAATATGCGTGAGGAGGCACGGTCAAATGGCAAAAATTAAGGCCATAATCTATGTGTCCGAGTCGGACGTTAAAGAAGCGGCTGAATTGGATTCCCTGCACGACGCAATCAGTCGGGAACTGGGATGGCTGCATGACAGCGGAATGTTCATTGAAACCTGGGACTACCTTGACCGGTCAAGCCGCTTTCCCCAAAATTCATCTGGCTCCACCATGTGAGTCAGTCACAATGACGTTTTAGCTCTACCGCAAGGGCGCTCCCACGGGAGCGCCTTTTTCATCATATATGATAATATTTGCTTGAATTCTTTAGGTAATCGAATAAACTTCAAGTTGCAATCCTCTTACTGGCCGTATATAATACAGATAAAAGAATTCTTGAAATTATATAGGAGGTCATTATGAGGAAAAAAGCCGCTTCTGAAAGCCCCGATGATCCGAAGGTGAAGGGGAAACCGGGCAGACGGCCCATGACCGCAGAGGAAAAGGACGCGGCGGCGAAGCTCCGGGCTGCCGAAAAAGAGAAAGCCGCCAATTTGAAACCGGAGCTGATGATTCAATATCAGGATATCGAGGTAAACACCGCGGATTTGGTGGACGCCGCAAAGGCTGACTTTCACAACGCCAAAAAGCGCACGCTTATTACGGATTTGAAGCTGTACATCAAGCCGGAAGATCGTACGGCCTATTATGTCATCAACGAAACCTTCAACGGGAAGATTCCGTTCTGATTCTCGTGTTCATTATCATCAAGCAGAGGGGTGAGCCATTGGCCCACCCCTCAATTGTATGCCGAACAGCCGGATCATCAAATTATCTGCCTCTTCCCACTTCGTCAATGAAAACCCGCAGAAACGTGCTCAGAGCCTCACGCTGTTCCGCAGTCAATGAGGGCAACGCTATGGTGTAACGGTTATCCAGACCCACAAGGTAATCTATAGAAGTCCTCAGTATAACCGCGATCTGTTTCGTCCGCTCCAGAGAAGGACTCTGAAGATTGTTTTCATAACGGTATACAGTCTGCGGGCCTACCCCCAGTTTCTTTGCCAACGCGGCCTGAGACAGTCCGCGATCCTCCCGAAGCCGGCGAACTCTGGCGCCAAAATCATAAATCACTTCATCAGCCATGTGTACACCTCTCTTGTTTCTCCTTTATTCTAACGTTTCGAGGCATACCTAAAACGATTATTATTTTAAATTTATGTGGTCGTATCAGGTTGACATACAGCTTTGACCTGTGGTACGCTTTTATAGCAAGTTCAGAGCCTGCTCTTGGCGGGGCGGAAATTATAAAAAGTCCCCCCATGCCAAGTCGGCAGGGGAGGCCCGTTCAAATATCACTATTACGAAGGTCATCCACAATAAACTGAATATGTTCTAACTGTTCCGGCGTTAATCCGGTGACATCGAGCAGAGCGGGAGCGGTTTCCTGCGGTGTCTGTCTGCCAAGCAGGTAATCTGTGCTGACATTAAAAAAATCGGCAATTTTTATCAGCATATCTATGGACGGCATGATGTTGCCGTTTTCCCAATTGCTGACGCTCTGCTTTTTTACTCCCAGCTTTGACGCAAGCTGTACCTGGTTCAGTTCTTTGGATTGACGAAGATTCTTGAGACGGATTGGAAACATGATCAGCCCATCCTCCTTTCCTATCTAGGATTATGGGTCAAAGATGCCAATTATAAAAATACCAGTATTGCAATATTGGACCCCGAAGAGTATACTAGCCTTACACAAGACCGCTACCGGCCTTTGAGGAACTCCCTCCTCAACCGATCAACAATATCCAGCACGACCTGCTGCTGATGTTCTTCCAGATCATCCACATAGAAAAACGGTCGGTCTGTTAAGCCCATTATATAGTCTATGGACGTATTGTATAATACCGCCATCTTCACAAGCTGTTCAACGCTGGGCGTGATTATGTTGTGCTCATAGCCGCTGATGGTCGTGCGTCCTACTTCTAAGCGCGCGGCGGCCTCCTTCTGGGAGAGCTTTTTCGCCTCACGGAGTTCCTTCAGCCGCAATCCAAAATCATAGACTTCCATTTGGCTCCCCCCTTTGGGGATAATTTTATACGATAATAGGTCATTTTCGGTGTTCATAATAAAGCGTATAATGTCGTTTAAAATGAATATATGGGATTTCAGACTTGAAACAGCGCATTACATCCCTTTACGCTCATAAAGTTCAGGCGGAACACAGAAGAAGGGTAGGGAATATCATGGGTTCTATCGCAAGCGACATAGCGGCAGGCCAGGGAAAGCCCCTGGACATTTTGACAGAGCGGCAGCGAATGGCCTACTCTCTCCGCTTGGAGGAAAAGACATATGGTCAGATTGCCGAGGAAATGGGGATTACAGCAAACGCCGTCTCCCAGCTAATTCATTATTCTCTCAGAAGATTTCGAGAATATGAGCGGTACAGCAACGCGAAAATGAGAAATAATGAGCCGGTTGACTTTCCCATAACCCGCGGCGAGCTTGTGTTGACACGGAGGGGCTTAGAGCTATTGGTACTGGAATTTGAGAAAGAGGCCCCCTCTGTATGGAGAGGCGTGGACTGGTTGGGGCGTATGCCTTACGAATATGAGCGGACAAAAGAGTTGATTGCGCGTGTCCGTTCTATCCTTTACGGCGGGCAAAACGGCAGCAAAGATGCCTCCGGCGAATACAAGGCGCAGGATCCGTAATTGGATTGTTCTTTGAAAGGAGCGCTATGCAGCTATATAATCAGGAAATAGATACGAAAGCCCTTCCCTTTGATCTGGAGGATTGCAGGAAAGAGCTTGGCCTTTTAAAGAATGCGGTTATCAAATGTCCTGGTGTTTACCTTTTACATATGTGTTCCATCTCAGGGAGCTGCCTCAGTCACGATCTTTACGTCGTGATGGAGAACGCCCCAATCTCCCGCGAAGCGAGGGCTTACGGCAAAGCGCTGTCCGCTCACCCTGATATGCTTCTTTATCCGGTTACAGAAGAAGATTTCAGCTATAAAATTATTGAGTTCGAAGTGACCAAGTTCTATATGGAACACGACCTCCCCGCATCAGCGGGTGAGTCTCTCCACTCCCTGGCTCTCTATGGCTCCGAGCTGTGCCCAGAGTATTTCGGAGCGTTTCCCGCTCCCAGAGTTACCCCCTGGGGATATATGACCCGTTATAAAACCATACAGCCAGGAGTCTTCTGGATAGAAACCGATCAATGCACAACGGCATTGGCGATTTCTTATATCATGGAGGATGATCTATCGGAGGAGGTTTCCGCCCTTGCCCGGCTCACCGATTTTGACAAAGAGCATGGAATTGATGAAACGATGGGGTATCTCTTTTTTGAGGAAAAGAATATGTGCCTCGTTATTTTTGAACTGCTGCGGTCTTCTCCGGGACTGAAGTGGGATAAAGTTGACGAGCCGGCGCTGATGAACGCGGTCTGGAAAGGGTTTCCCGAATACGCGACCAGTTATAACCTCTCTGAGCAGAGGGGCAGCCACGATATTCTTGGTAAAGTCCTGAAGCATTTTGATCCCTGTCAGGAGTTGAAATGCTCTCCCAAAGATATGATTACCCTGTCGCCGGATGCGGGGCTTGACTTCTTTCGTTTCTGACCAAGAAAGAGCGCTTTGAACCGGCAAATGTTACGGCATCAGGCCGAAAACCTGCGAAAGCCGGTCGTTAAAAGCCGGTCAATGGTTGCGAACCTGCTGAGAAGCGTGTATAATATGCCCATCCATCCGAAGGGAGGCGGTTGAAATGGCAGTGGTCAGCGAGATATCCACAGAGTACGTTTTGATGAATCAGGACGTCCCCGTACTGGATTTCGATTGCCGCCGGAACGAATTCGGCGAACCGAAGTTCGTGGAGAAGCAATGGCACACGGACCGCAGGCCCATCGGCTATCGGAGCCTCGCCTCCTTCCTGGCCCGCCGGAAGGCGCCCAAGCACCGCAAGCACATCCAGCAGCTGTTGGAGCAGTACGGCTGCGACGATCTGGAGGGCTTCCTCCAGGTGACCCGCGCGCTGTCCCTCAACGATACCTTCTGGGTGCGAAAAGCCGGTTCCAGCCTGACCTGGCGGCAGGTATCTCTGTACACCAATCCCTTCAACGAGATCATCAGCCAGGCGGCCTTCGACGGCACGATCTGCGAGACAGACCTGTCGTCCACCTCCCCGGAGTTCGGCACCGACGGCTATTACGCCAAGTGCTGGGTCCGGGAGGAGGGCTGCATCCAGCTCTACAAGGGCGGCAGCGACCACTATGAGATCGAGCCCCTTTCGGAGTATCTGGCCTCCCAGCTGGCGGCGGAGCTGTGCCCGGGAGCGGTGGCCTACGATATGGACTACTATCACGGGAAACTCATCAGCAAATGCCCTCTGTTCACCAGTGAGACAGTCGGACTGGCCAAGGCCAGCGCCGTTTTCGGCGGAGCTGAGCGAACCATCCCGGAGCTCCTGGACTTTTTCGCCGGAATCGGCGGCGAGGACGCATTCCGCAGGATGTGCGTCCTGGACGCCTTGATCTTGAACGTCGACCGGCTTTACGGCAACTTCGGCGTGCTGTTTGACACGGCCACAATGGAGACGCTGGGGATGGCCCCGGTGTTCGACCACAACAGGAGCCTGCTCCCGGCGCTGGACAACGACCAGCTGGCTGCTCCGGAGTGGTATCTGCGAAAATGCAGGCCAAGGCTGGGCACGGACTTCCTTTTGACGGCCAGAGGGCTCCTGACGGATGACATTCGCAGGGATCTGAAGCGATTAGGGGATTTCACGTTCCGCCAACATCCCCGCATCCGTGCGGAGCAGGAACGGCTGGACAGCTTGAGCAAAATTGTCCAAAATCAAATTCATCAGATTTTGAGCACATAGGCGTGTCTCATAAAAATAATACGGGAGCCGCAGATTACCTGCGACTCCCGTATGCTCTTTAGCTTCGTTCCTCTTTCACACTAATAAACGCTCATAAGCCCGTTTTGCGTAGATGACTCGGGCCACAATGACCAGCTTTTTTGCCTCATCCACCCAGTAAAACATCATATAATTCCGTACAAGCAGTTTCCTGTATTCACGCTTCAACGGTCTGATTGGGATGTAGGCAGGATTCGCATAGGGAAACTTCAGTATACTGTTTCCCGCATCAATCATCTCCAGGGCTAGTTGATTTGCCGCCGCCGGATTGCATAGCTCCCTGCTTATATACCGCACGATTTCGATCATATCTTTCCGGGCCACAGGTAAATACTCCAATTTATACAATTGGTTCCCCTCCAATGGCCTCTCGCATAGCTTGCAGGACTTCCTTCGGCGAATATCGCTGGTCGGTCAGTTCCGCTTCTTTCTCCGCCTCCTGGAGCTTGAAGTAAACCTCGCTTTCAAATTGCAACGACTCATAAGATTCCATGCTCAAAACAACCATATCTCCATATCCATTCTTCGTCAAAAAAACGGGCTGGGCTGTTTCATGCACGGTTCTTGAGATATCGGCGAAATGATTTCGCAAATCAGAAACTGGCCGTATCATTTTCATACTATCAACCTCCATATATATGTTAGCATAATTACGCTAACATATCAAGCGCTTTTCATAGACCTACCCCAAACAAAACCATATATCCGCCTCGCTTTTTATTGACGAACCCGGCCAGTGATGCTATAATACCAACATACAGTATCCGTGCCGCTTTCCAAGCGCGCAGAGTTGACCGAGTTGCAAAGTGCCGTTTGCTATACGCAGACGGCACTTTTTTGTTTTCCGGCCGCCAGTTCCATACGGCATCAACAGCGTCCTGAACGGGGCGCTGTTTTTGTATTTAGAGGCAGAAATCAACCGTCAAGAAAAGAAAGGAGCATTCCCATGCCGAAACAGTGTCAGGACGCCTACTTCGTTCAATTCAACCTTTTCCCCGAGATGCTTTCCTACCACGAGGATCTGCGCCGCCGCAGCCGGTGGGTGCATACCTCCGTCAAAAGCCTGGAGGTCGCGCCGCTGGACAAAACCGCCCCCCTGTTCTCCGACCACACCGGCTTCGACGCCGAGGTCACCGAGGACGCCATCGCCGACACCGCCGACCATCTCGGCCTTGCCGTGAAGGTGGACGGGCGCTGGTTCCCCCTGCGGGACACCTCCTATCCGAGCCTGCTGGACCGGGCCAAGATTAACGGCACCGCCCTGCCCAAGCTCAGCCGGGAGAAATTGTCCGGCGTGCTCAACACCTGCCTCCCGCTCCACAAGTCGGAAGCGCTGATGCTGATCCGCGACGAGAAGGTCTCCGCCGCCCACTCCGGCGACACCAGGGACTATTCCGTCCTGGAGATCGACCAGCTGCTGGACAGTCTGCAGGCCAAGGTGGATGAGCGCTTCCCCGGGAACGTGTTTACCGCCGGGTACAGCGACCATGCCATCACCAGCGCCTCCTGGTCCCTGCCGGGGCAGAAGCGGGAACTGCTGGACACCTACTCCAAGCTGCTGGCGGCCCAGGGCCACGCCAAAACGGCCGACAAATTGACGCCGGGCATCCGGTTCTCCACGTCGGACACCGGCATGGCTTCGGCCAAGGTGTCGGCGCTGCTGCTGGGCCTTCAGTACCCCATCCACATCGGCGGTATGGTGGCGGTCGACCACCGGCGCCAAGCCAAGGTGTCGGACTTCACCGACAGTCTGGACATGCTGTTCGCCCAGTTCGACGACTCCATCGCCCGGCTGAGCGGACTGCTGAAGGTCCATCTGGACCATCCGGTCAACGCTATGACGGCGGTGTGCAAGCGCCTGTCCCTGCCGAAAAAGGCGGCGCTGGAGGCCATCGACATGTTCGAGGCCGCCATGGGGGAGGACCCCGCCACCGCCCATGACGTGTTCATGGCGATGCAGGAGATCCCCTTCATCCTCAAGACGGGAGGCAAGACGCCGGAGGCCAAGCTGCTGGCCCTGCAGGAGAGCATGGCCCGGGCCCTCACCCTGCGCTGGACGGACTACGACTTCGCCAAGAAGGTGAGCTGGTAATGGCCGCTCCGATTATTCTCTGCGACACCGCCGGAATGAGCGAGGCCCGCTGGCTTGCCTGTCGGGAACACGGGCCCAAAGGCGATATCGAGTACACCGTCGGCGGCAGCGACGTGGCCGCTATCTTCGGGCTCTCCCCCTGGACAACGCCCTATGGAGCTCTGGATGCAGAAGAAGGGCCGCATGAAGACCAAGCCAAAGTCCAACGCCGGTCAGCTGGAGATGGGGCACCTGCTGGAACCCATTGCCGCGCATTTTTTCGCGCAGAAGACAGGGAGCCTCGTCACGGACGACACCCATCTCTACCAGCACGCGGATTTCCCCTACGCCCTGGCCAACTTCGACCGGCGCTACACTCGCAAAGAAGACGGTGAACCCGGCATCCTGGAGTGCAAGAGCTGCACCTACCACAAGGCCGCCGACTGGCAGGACGGGGCGTATCCCATCTACTATGAGCTGCAGCTTCGCTACTACCTGGCCGTGGCGGACATAGAATACGGCGCCTTCTCCACGATCTGGGGAAACAACCCGGACGTTGACATCGCGACGCCTGCCATCATCCGGGACCGGGAGAAGGAGAACATGATCTTTGAGCGGCTGGATGAATGGATCTGGAGCCTGCGGAAGGACAAGCCGCCCAGCATGGCGGATGTCACGCCGAAGCTGGCCCTGGAGTCTCTGGCCCGTATTTATGGGGCCAGTCAAAAGGACCTGCCTACCATTGAGTTCCCCAAGAAGTACGAAAAGCCTCTGCGCCGGATCGCGGAGCTCCAAGGGGAAAACGCGGCGCTTCAGGCCCAGATCAAGAAAAACGAGGAGGCGATGGAAGCGCATAGCGTGCGGATCGCGGAGCTGATGAAGGACCATGAGCACGGCGTCTTGGAAACCACGAGGGACAAGCTCCTGGTGGATTTCGTTACCAAGACCACCCGGCGGGTCAGCTCCGATTATCTGAAGAGGACGCATCCCGACATTTATCAGGACGCCTTGAAGCCTTCGGAAAGCCGGAAGGTGAAAGTATTCATCCAGCCGGCGTAACAACAGGCAGGGGAAGCGCCGCTTTCCCTGCCTTCTGCAAGGAGATGATTTTGATGGTTCCCCGGAATACTTTTTATCAGCCCGTCAACAAGCGGTCAAAGGCCGCCATGCGGGCGTTTTTGACACAGCATTTCCGCTACTTCACCGGAAACAGCTGGAATGCAAACTCGTCATACGCCTGCAACATGAAGCTGTATCATCTGGGCCTCCCCAGGGAGCTGGAAGACAAGCTCTGGGATATGCTGGAGGTGGAAGAGTTCTACGACCCCATAAACCAGCTTCGCAACCAGTTCGCGGAGGAACACGACTATCAGTGGCAGGCCGCGTTCAATGGCCGGAGCGGCGGTTATCTGGTTTTATACCAGGGCGGCCGCAAGCCCACCGGCCACAAGTCCTATTGCACCTGCTGCGGACAGAGGAACTTCACCTCGGTTGCGGAAACGAACAATGTGTGCGGCCGCTGCGGACAGCATACCCGGGTGGATTTCACGAGGCCTCCCATGGAAGTTTACGCCTATCCCATGCGCGGCGTTGACTCGGGGGAGGATTATGAGGACTGGTCTCTGTCGGAGCTTCGGGAGCGCACGGCGCTGGTCCAGGAGTTTGATCGGCTGGCCGACGCCATTGTCTCCGCCGGAATCAAGACGGCTGAAACGCATGAGGTGACGGAGGAAATTTTTTATAAACCGGTGAGCAAAAAATGCTTTGCGTAACGGGGTAAGGAATATGAAATGCAGTTTTACCCGGCTCCTCTATCCCAAAACGCTGGAGGAGTCCCAGAATGGAAGCTATACCATCGCCCTGTTCCGTCCCCGGGAGGCCGTGCTGGACGGAGACGGGCAGAAGATCGCCTCCTTCAAGGCAGTGGGCTACTACCTGCCGCTCACTGAAAAAGTGACGGTCGACATGGCCGGACACTGGAGGAAGGACCCGAAATACGGGCTCCAGTTTGAGATGGAGTCCTATGAGGATGTCGTGGAATCCGGGAGGCGGGGCATGATCGCCTATCTCTCCTCCGGCCTGATCAAAGGCATCGGGCCAAAGCTGGCCGGGCGTATCTACGACACCTTCGGAGAGGAGACACTGGACATTCTGGACCGTGATCCCTCCCGGATCAATGAGGTTCCTGGCATCAGCGCGAGAAAATGCGCACGGTTCGCGAAAGCGTATGTCGAGACCCGGGGCGCCAGGAAGATCATCAACCTCCTGGCGCCGCTGGACGTGAGCGCGGCCCAGTCGATCCACCTGTGCAAGGTGCTGGGCCTTGACGCGGAGGGAATCCTCCGCCGGCAGCCCTATTCCGTATTCGAGCAGAACCTGATTTCCTTCGATCTGGCGGAACGGCTGGCAGCGCAAAATCACATCCCCCGCACCGCGCCGGAGCGTGTGGATGCCGCTTTGCTGTACACGCTGCACCTGGCAGAGCAGAAAGGGCACATCTGCCTTCATAAGGAGCGTTTCATCCAGGAAGCCGTGCGCATTTTGTCCACACCCACGCTAAACCGTATGGCAGTGGCTGAGCGGGCCTTTGAGATGCTGAAGGCAAGACGGCTGGCGCTCTATCGGGACCATGTCTACCGCCCTGTCTTCGCTGAAGCGGAGCAGGGGACGGCGGCCTATATCCAGGAAATGCTTTCAAAGAATCAGCTGCCCTACATGGGCGATCTGGACGAGGAGCTGGACCAGCAGGAAGAGCTTCTGGGCCTGACCCTGGCGGAAGAGCAGCGGCACGCGGTTAAAACCGCCCTGGCGCATCCGCTCTCCATCATCACCGGAGGCCCGGGCACCGGCAAAACGCTGATTCAGCGTGTGCTGCTGAACATCTACGCCAAGGCATTCCCGGACGCGAGGATCGTCTGCTGTGCCCCCACGGGCCGGGCGGCCCGCAGGATGGAGCAGAGCACCGGCTTTTTCGCCTCCACGGTACACAAGGCGCTGGGACTTACCAGCGGCGAGCGCAAGGAAGACGCGGAGCCTCCGGAGATTCTGACAGCGGACCTGGTCCTGGTGGACGAGGTTAGTATGCTGGATATGATGCTGACCTGGTATCTGATTCGGGCACTGCCCCTGAACTGCCGCCTGATCCTGATCGGTGACGCCGACCAGCTCCCCTCGGTGGGGCCTGGGGCGGTCTTCAGCGAGCTGCTGGCCTGCGGCAAAATTCCGCAGGTCCGCCTGGACCGGGTGTTCCGGCAGGATGAGGGCAGCCGTATCGCGGAAAACGCCAAGCTCATCCGCCATGGCCAGACAGATTTGGATTACGGGGATGACTTCCAGTTCTGGAGCTCCCCGGATATGGAGCAGTCCGCCGGCTGCCTGGAGCAGCTTTACATCCAGGAAGTACAGCAGCATGGACTCGACAACGTGGTCCTGCTGACGCCCTTCCGGAAAAAGACGGCCACCGGCGCCCAGGCCCTGAACCAGAGCATTCAGGCCCGCCTCAATCCTCCGGCCCCTGATAAGCCGGAGGTAAAGATAGGGAAACGGATATTCCGCCTGGGCGATAAGGTCATGCAGATCAAAAACCGAATGGAAGTCAGCAACGGCGACACCGGCTATATCCGAAAGATTGAGAACAGCGGCGACGACTGGCTGGTGGAGGTCGACTTCGGAGAAGAGCGCGTCGTCGATTACGCTGACGCGGAATCTATAGGCCAGCTGGAACTGGCCTATGCCCAGACCATCCACAAATCCCAGGGCAGCGAATACGACTCTGTGCTGATCAGTATCCAGCACGCCCATGGCCGTATGCTCAAGCGGCCTTTGGTCTACACCGCTATTACCCGCGCCAAGCGGCGCGTCAGCATCGTGGGGGACCTCACCGCCTTGAAAAACGCTATCCAGACCACGGATACGGAGCGGCGGGGCACCCAGTTGGCCGCACGTGTTGCGGATCGCTAGAAATTGTGAAAGAAAGGAGAGACGGAACCATGGCGACTGTTTTGGAACGCTATCAAACGCTCCGCTTTCAAATTGGGGAACGTATGCAAAAGGAGCCCATCACGCCGGATATGCTCTGGCGGTATGGGGAGCTGGTGTTTCGCATCGGTGTTTTAGAGACGCTTCAGGTCTATCTCAACGCGGCACCCCTGGTCATGGAGCGGTCCCAGCTGGAGGGACACTACAAGATGCTGGACGCCTATGTTCAGAGCATCACACTGGACCGCAAATATGGACCGTCCCGGGGGCCTGATACGCAAAAAGAACGGGAAACGGCTGAGAAGTCGTTGGCTCAGGTGGTCCAGGATTACCGAAAGCGGTTTTCCAGCTTCAAACCCCAAAATGAGGAATCTTATCGTTCGGAGGTCGGCCGGGCCGTCCAGACCGTACTGCCTGCCTGGTTTCAAATGAGAGATTCGTTTGTCCCTCTGAAACTGGTGAAGGGAAAGGAGAAAACATCTTGAGCAGTGAGAATATGAACCCGGCCATCCAGGCCGCAATGGAAAAGATCCGCACCATCAACGCCGTGGAGGGGTTCGACCCCACACCGCTGGCGGTGCAGTACGACGATCTGAACAAGGGGGAATCCCGTCTGCGCCTCCCCGTACTGAAGCAGATCGCCTGGTTTTGGCTGCGATACCCGGAGGGCCGCCTGGCCGTCTCGGTCACGCCGAATAAGGACTGCTTCGTAGCGACCGCCCGGGTCTATCACCACTTTACCGATCCTCCGGAGCAGTTCCTGGCGGAAGCGACCGCTTCCAGGGGATATCTCCAGGACAAGCCCACGGTTTCCCCCAGGGAGTGGGCCCAGACCGCTGCCATCGGCATCGCACTGCGGAACGCCGGCTTCGGCCTCCAGTTCAGCGCTGCCGGGGACTCCTTTGACACTCCGGTAGTAGACGAGCTGGGCGGGATCGCCTGGAGCGGCGGGCAGCCTCCCATGCCGCCCACGGTGGATGTCTCTATGGGAGATGAAGCGCCTCATGCGGCGAAGACATCGCCCGCCCCCGTTGCTCCTGCGGAAACACCCTTGGAAAAGGCGATGAAGGCGGCCTGCCCCATCAGTAAATACAAGGATAAGACCCTGGGCGAAGTGCTTCGGGAGGACCCGGGCGCCATCGTCTGGGTGGCCAACAAATTCAAGGGCGACGCGAATATCTCCGCGGCGGCCAAGCTGATCTGCGATCAGGCCCTGCAGGAGAGCGCCTGAATATTCACAAGGGGGACGGCGGTGCGCCGTCCCCCGGAAAGGGGCGCGTCATGCAGCTGCGCTATCAAATGAAGGACATCCTTCCTCTTTTGCCAATTCCTCAACCGCCTCAAGGCAAAACTTCCTACAACATTCCCTGCCCGATTTGCGAAGCGCCCGGGTCAGGGAAACGGCATCTCAACATCAATCTCAAAAAGAACGTGTTCTGCTGCCCCAAGTGCGGAAGGTTTTCCGGCGGCGTTCTGGACCTGTACGCCTTCTATGAAGGCCTTCCCCGAAGGAAGGCGTACAGGCAGCTGCAGGCCAGGCTTGAAGGCCAGGGGACGTATGTCTATCACCGGAGCGAGGCGGAGCGGCCCAAGGCCGCTCCACCTCCGGAAAACCCGGAGGCCGCGCTGGCGGATGCTGATACGAGGCATCGCGTGTACACCGCCCTCCTGACCCGGCTGCAGCTGGCCCCGGACCATCGGGAAAACCTGTTGGGCCGTGGACTTGTGGACGATGAAATCACCCGGCTTCAATACCGGACGGCGCCCACAAGCGGTCTTGCGGATCTGGCGGCTGCATTGGAAGGGGAGGGATGCAGCCCTCTCGGAGTCCCCGGCTTCTATCGGGACAGGCAGGGACAATGGACGCTCGCCAGCTACCGGCGCGGTATCCTGATTCCCTGCCGGGACCGCTTCGGCCGGATTCAGAGCCTGCATGTGCGATTGGATAAGGAGCTGAAGCGGGGCGGAAAGTTCCTGACCTTCTCCAGCCCGGATAAGCGGGACGGCTGCGGCGCTCAGAATTGGTGCCACATGGCGGGCCCGGTTCAGCCGGAGATCCTGCTGATCGAGGGCTATATGAAGGCCGACATTGTCCACTATTTCACGGGGCAGACCGTGCTGGCTATCCCCGGCGTCACTTCTATTCAGCATCTTGAATCCGTGCTGAAAGAATTGATCGGTCTGGGAGTCAAGCACGTCATGACCTGCTTTGACATGGACTACATGCGAAACTGGCATGTGGAGGGCGCCTACGGCAAGCTGCGTGAGATGCTGGGCGGTTTGAATCTGACCTTTGGCACATATGTTTGGGACCCGGCCTACAACGGCCTGGACGATTATATCTGGCAATTCTGGATGAATAAGGGGGAACTCAGTCATGAATCATTGGAAAAGGCTTGACCTGCGCGGCAAATCTTCTGTGCCGCCTCCGGACGCTCTGGCGGTGCTCTACTTAGAGCCTCTCGACAGCCGGGCCGTACTCAGCAAGGCAGACCACTATGAAATCGGCTGCTTTCAAAAGTGCGATGATAGCCGCAAAGTATGGTGGAACAGCGGCAGAAGTGTCGTTGACC
Organism: uncultured Oscillibacter sp.; assembly: GCF_950073225.1. Lineage (NCBI taxonomy): Bacteria > Bacillati > Bacillota > Clostridia > Eubacteriales > Oscillospiraceae > Oscillibacter > uncultured Oscillibacter sp. The sequence goes on along the minus strand of NZ_CATMPS010000004.1, from coordinate 15,408 downwards.
CTGTGAAATTGCAGAAAATTTATAAAATCTGGTGGCACCTGGAGCAAGAGTTTGACGGCGGCTGACAAAGAGGTTTTACAAAACCAATGTGCATTTCGTTGCAAATACGTTTATTCAGCCGTGTAATACGGTATCGAAATCAGTTAGGAGGAATTCATCATGCTCTTTTCCATTGACCACGGGAACTCCGCCGTCAAGACGCCGAACTTCGTGTTCACCTCCGGCCTGGCCGACTATCCGGTCCGGCCTCCCGTGGAGACGGATGTTTTGGAGTTTGGCGGTAAGTTCTGGACCCTCTCCGGCCAGCGGATCGCCTACATGCGGGACAAGACCAAGGACGACCGCTTCTTCATCCTCACGCTGTTCGCCATCGTCAAGGAGCTTCAGCGCGGGGGGACCGTCCCGCCCATGGTGGACGCGGAACTGGCCGTCGGCCTGCCGCCGGAACACTATGAGCTGCGCCAACGCTTCTCGAACTACTTCAAGCGGGGCAGCGTCCAGTTCAGCTTTAACGGTGCGCCCATCACCCTGGTCATCCGCCAGGTGCTGGTATATCCTCAGGCGTACGCGGCTGTGGTGACCCAGGCCCGGGAGCTGAGAGAAAGCCCCCGCACCTTTGTCATTGACATCGGGGGCTTCACCACCGACGTACTCCTCCTTCGCGCCACGCGGCCGGATATGCAGGTTTGCCGGAGCCTGGAGATGGGCGTGATTCCCATGTCTAATGACATCATCGGACGGGTGAGCGCCCTGTACGACATCAAAATTGAGGATGACCATATCGTCGACGTCATCCAGGGGCGGCCCACGGTGCTGCCGGACGACGTGAAAGAGACGATCTTCACCACGGTTCGGAGCTATGCCGCCGGTATCCTGGACAAGCTCCGGGAGCTTCAGGTGGATCTCCGGGCCACGCCAGCCATCTTTACCGGCGGAGGTGCGGTGCTGTTCAAAACATTCCTGGAGGAATCTCCCCTTGTGGTCAAGGCTGGGTTTATTCAGGATTCCAAGGCCAACGCCATCGGCTACAATCTCCTGGCTGCCGCGCAGCTGGGCCGCGCCCTTCCCCAGATCGGAGGGGATGCCGGTGTTTGCGGATAACAAGTTCCGGTTTTCACTCCAATGGGGAAGCGACACGGAGGAAAAGATCCAGGCTGGCAGGCTGTTGGAGCGAATGGGCAACAAAAAGAGCGAGTTCGTTGTCCTGGCTGTGATGGAGTATCTCCGGAGGCATCCTGATCTTGCCGCTTCCAGTGGAAAAATTTCCATTGAGGTCCAGTCCTCGCAGACCCCCGCCCAGCTGCGGGCCATGGTCGAGGAACTGGCCAAGAGCACCCTGGAGGCCCTGATCGCTGAAAAGCAGCTTGTTCCGGCGGAAGCCCGGGAACCGGCCAAGGGGCCTACGCAAGCGGAGCTGGCGGATATGCTGGCCAACCTGGACGCCTTCCAATAGGCGAAAAAGTCTTGCCGAAGGGCAAGACTTTTTTTGTTTGGGATTTTCAGGATGTTTTTTCAAATTTCTGCCATGAATCTGCGCAATTTTGCCGTCCTGCTTCGGGGTAACAATTGGAAGGCATCCGATGTACCTTGAAAAACAGGGCGCCGCACCCTCATATTGCCAACGGGCACGTTGGATATGCGGCCCCAAAAGGGAAAGCCCCGTGGATGGAGTGCGCCATGATCCCGGCAGAAAGCGGGAGAGCGGCACATCGCACGGAAGCAGGCTGTGGCGGCCTGTGGCCATGACCCGCATATTCTCACCATGATACGCCATCCCGGCTATGGTCCGAGCGGTAGCCACCCCGCCGCAGGCCGTAGGGGGTGCCTGAAAGCCGCAGGGGGTAAGTCCCGTGGAGCGGCCCTGCCAGCCGCCGCCCGTTGGCCTTGGTACAATATTTACAGAGTAGAAAGGAGTTCCTTGTGGATATTTTTTCTGTCATCGAAGAAAACGCTGCAAATGAGCTGGTCCAGCGTGCGGCGGAGCTGCCTGTGCAGCCCACAATTATGGACATCGCAAATTTCCTGGGCGTCAGCCGCTCAACCGCATATAAGCTGGCGCATTCGGAGGGGTTTCCTTCTATCCAGCTCCAGGGCTTTCGCAGACTGCTGATCTCCAAAAAGCTCTTTCTGGACTGGTTTGTAAAGCTCCTGCAGGAAAATGGTACTGATTTTAATTTTACTGCCAAGGAAGGGATTCAAGACATTGGTTCCAAAAACGATAGATATTGTGAATCAAGGAAAAGAGTGATAGAATGAACATGTGTAAAGGCGGGGCTGTTGCTCTATGATAAAAGGGAGGACAGCTTTTATGCCTGAAAAGAAATTCGGTTCCATTCGCCAGAAACGCGAAAACTGTTGGGAAGGGAGGTATTCTGTCAACGGTGAAAAGCACAGCTTCACCCGCCCGACGCAGGAAGCATGTGAGAAGGAGCTTGCCAGGCTTAAACGGGCATTGAAATGCGAGGAGGGCCATGCAGGGCGTGGGCCAACGCTGCTGGAGTATTTGAACACATGGATGACGGAGTACGGAGAACCTACACTCCGTCACTCCACTTATGTCACATATGACGGATATTTCAACAAGCATATCGCGGGCCACGCAATTTCCCAAAAGCCTGTGAGCGCGATAAGCGGCAAAATGCTTCAGAAGTTTTTCACAGAAAAAGGCCAGGAAGGCCGGTTAGACGGAGATATGGGCGGGTTATCGCCTAAAACTCTCCGAAATATGCGAAACGCATTGAATGTTGCACTGAAACAGGCTGTTTTTGATGGAATCATTCCGGCAAACCCTGTTCAGGGCGTCCGGCTTCCCAAGGATAAGCAGAAGGACCGCCGCGTACTTTCCAGGGCGGAGCAGAGCAGTTTGGAAAAGGCTGTCAACGCATCTCATGATATGTGCGTGCAGGGGATTATCGTTGCCTTGTATACGGGGCTTCGGATTGGTGAACTTTTGGCTTTGAAATGGAGTGACATCAATCTGGACGCCTCGCCCGCCACCTTGAGAGTGCGGGCAACCCTTGCAAGGCAGGCCACTCCCAAGGAATATGATCGGGATTACGAAATCATCCGGCATAAGCAGGGGCAATCGACCGCTATTACGGTCGGTGATACGAAAACCAGCAATTCCAACCGCAAGCTCTATTTGCCCGAGAAGGCTCGGGCTGCGCTTTGCAAGCTGAGGCAGTGGCAGGATGTGATGCAGAACACCTTTGGTTCCGCCTGGGGCAGGGAGGGCTTTGTGATTACGACCCTGAAGGGCGGCCCCATGGAGCCTAGGACTTATTCCGACAAGCTCGATGTGATCGTCCGTGCAATCGGAATCCCCCATGTCAATTTCCACGCGCTCAGGCACACGTATGCCACGAGAGCCGTGGAGAACGGCATGGATATCGCCTCGCTGTCCCGGAACCTTGGACACGCCAATATCTCCACCACGCTGAATATGTATGTCCATCTGTTGGACGAGCAGCAGCGTGCGTCCGTCAAGATTTTCGACCAGGACGCGGGGCTGAAACCGGCTGCTGAATATGATGAACCCATTAACGTCCTGCCGGAAGACTAGGACCTATCCACCAATGTCCCACAGAGCCAAAAGCCCGAAGAGGTAAACGCGACGTGGGACAGTGGTGGGACAAAGGAGTAATCCAGGTGGGACAGGAAAAGAAGAAAGCCTATAACCGTTGCGATTACAGACTTTCTGTGCAATAAGCGGTCAAAATCGATTTTTCACAAATTGCAATCAAAGGACAGTTACTCCGTAATAAAATGGCCCCATTTGAAATTTCAAATAAATTTTCCTGTTACACTCTCCGGGGCACTTCGGATCTCCTCCGGCGTTCCAGCGGCCACGATGCGGCCTCCCGCCTCTCCGCCGCCGGGGCCCATATCAATGATATAATCGGCACTGCGAATGATATCCAGATCGTGTTCAATCACAACGACCGTGGCGCCGCTGTCAATGAGCGTCTGGAACACGCCCAGGAGTGTCCGCACATCCAGCGGGTGCAGGCCGATGGTCGGTTCATCGAAAATAAACACAGAATCGTTCTGGGCCCTGCCCATTTCGCTGGCCAGCTTCAGCCGCTGGGCCTCACCGCCGGACAGACTGGGCGTTTCCTCGCCCAGCGTCAGATAGCCCAGGCCCAGATCCCGCAGGACGTGGAGGCGCTGGCTGACCAGCTTTTGATCCGCGCAGGCCTCCAGCGCCGTGTTGACATCCATGTCCATCAGCTGCGGCAGGGAAAACGCGCCCCCCTGTTTGCCGCGGAGCATGACCTTTCCCGCCGTCCGGCTGTACCGGCTGCCGCCGCAGTCCGGGCAGGGGATGTCCACGTCTGGAAGAAACTGCACGTCCAGGCTGATGACACCGGTTCCATCGCAGGTGGGGCAGCGGAGAGAGCCGGTGTTGTAGGAGAAGTCCCCGGCCTTGTACCCGTGAGCCTTGGCGTCCGGTGTGCGGGCAAAGAGCTTGCGCAGCTCATCGTGGACGTTGGCATAGGTGGCTACCGTGGAGCGGACATTGATCCCAATGGGCGTGGCATCGATCAGCTTGACCTGCCGGATGCCCTCCGCCTCCACGGACCGGATATGCTCCGGCAGGGCAGTCCCTTGAATCGCCGCCATGAGCCCCGGCATCAGGCTCTCCAGGATTAGTGTCGTCTTGCCGGAGCCGGACACGCCGGTGACCACCGTCAGCCGGCCCTTGGGGATCTCCACCTCCAGCGGCTTCACCGTGTGGATGGCCCCGGTAGAGAGGTGAATCCTCCCGTCTGAGAAGACATCACCCTCCGCCCGCTTCCTCTCGATCTTCGCTGTGCCGGAGAGGAACGGCCCGATCTGGGACGCCGGGTTTTGCTTGATCTCCGGGAGGGTCCCCTCCGCGATGACCTGCCCGCCCCGGCTGCCCGCCTCTGGTCCCATCTCAATGAGCCAGTCGGACTCTCCCAAAATCTGTGTATCATGGTCCACCAGAATGACCGAGTTTCCATCGGCCACCAGGTCGTGCATCACGCCGGTCAGCCCCACGATATTCGCCGGGTGCAGGCCGATGGAGGGCTCGTCCAGCACATAGAGGACGCCCGTGGTGCGGTTGCGCACCGCCCGCGCCAGCTGCATCCGCTGTCGCTCGCCGGTGGAGAGGGTGGAGGAGGCCCGGTCCAGGGTCAGATACCCAAGACCCAGATCCATCAGGCGTTTAGCCGTCATCTGGAAGGACTCGCAGATGCTGTTCGCCATGGGCCGCATTTCCTCCGGAAGGGACTCCGGCACAGCGGCCACCCAGGCGGTCAGATCCGCCAGGGTCATCCGGCACGCCTCCTCCAAAGAGATCCCCCGCAGCTTTGGGCCTCTCGCGGCTTCGGACAGCCGGGAACCATGGCAGTCTGGGCAGGTCTCCTGCTTCAGGAATTTTTCCACCCGCTTCATGCCCTTCTCATCCTTGACCTTGGACAGGGCGTTTTCTACAGTGTAGACCGCATTGAAATAGGTAAAATCCATCTCTCCCGCCGCGCCGCTGGTCTGGTTCTGATAGATCATGTGCCGCTTGACTGCCGGGCCATGGAAGACGATCTCCTTTTCCCGGTCGGTCAGTTCCCGGAATGGGACATCTGTGCGGACGCCCAGTTCACGGGCGATATCCTTCATCAGCGACCACATCAGCGTCTGCCAGGGACGCACGGCCCCCTCGTCTATGGTCAGGGAGTCGTCTGGTACCAGAGTGTCAAGATCCACCGTCCGCACCGTTCCGGTCCCATCGCAGGTGCGGCAGGCCCCTTGGCTGTTGAAGGCCAGCTCCTCGGCGGAGGGTGCGTAGAAGCTCGTTCCGCATACGGGGCACACTAGTTCCTGTCCAGCTGCTACGGCCAGCGTTGGGGGAAGATAGTGCCCGTTGGGGCAGCGATGGCTAGCCAGGCGGGAGAACATGAGCCGCAGGCTGTTCAGCAGCTCCGTCCCGGTGCCGAAGGTGCTGCGGATTCCCGGAACACCCGGCCTCTGGCGGAGGGCCAGCGCAGCGGGGACGTACAGCACCTCATCCACCTGCGCCTTCGCCGCCTGGGTCATCCGGCGGCGGGTGTAAGTGGAGAGGGATTCCAGGTATCGGCGGGACCCCTCGGCGTACAGTACGCCCAAGGCCAGCGAGGATTTGCCGGAACCCGATACGCCGGCGATGCCTACAATTTTGCCCAGCGGAACGTCCACATTGATATTTTTCAGGTTGTGAACCCGCGCCCCGCGGATCTTGATTTTATCTGCCATGGCGTCTTCCTCTTGATGTGTTCTCTGTAACTCCACTGTAGCGGAATTTTCCTCAGTATAGCACGCAGGATTTGAAATGTCGAGGGAGGAATCTATATGAACAGCAGCATCGATTTTTTGCCGGAGTTCCAGTTTCGACCACCTGAACTGTTTAACCGCATGGATATACCACTCTCGCTCTCGAAGGGCCAGATCTGCCTCCAGAATGACTACGTTCTGCGTCCAACCGAGGGCCATAGCCTCAGCCAGCACCGCCGGAGTATTCTCATAGGTATGATAAAACTCCCGCATCCGACGCAGGTTCCGGGGAGAGAAGCCGGAGGCGCCAGGGTACGCAGCCCGCAGATACTCCGCTGCGGCGACAGCGGCGCCTTTTTCCGGCCTGCCGCTGACCAACCGGCCAATTTCGCAGTACAGTTCTGTCTGCGGCAGGTCTTCTGCCATCAGAGCGTCCAACGCCGCGAACATGGCGCTGTAGTCTATCGGTTTTCTGACGTTCATCCAACTTCTCCTTTCTGGCGCGGGTGCGCCTATTTTCTTGTTGTCTGCTATTTGAGATTGCTAACGGGTAAGCCCTCGGCTAGAAACCGAGGGCTTGGTTCCTTAGCAGTACAAAACTTTTGACACTGTCCTTCCACCAAAATAAAAACTTCAGTGATCTGACTCAGTAGCTCTGTGATTGCTTCCCGATTCCATAAGTGAGTTAACGACATTCGCAATTGTTTTTCTTGTCGAAATCTGTTAGAATATGACAAGAAGGAGTGATATAATGTATCTATCCATAAAGCAACACGATCAATTCCGCACTTTATTAATGAGTTTTGAAGTCCCATTTCGATCATATGCAGCAGAAACAACTTTGACAACATACGACGATTTTACAAAACTAAGAAGTGCCCTATTGAGTAAACGCAGTACCATTTCGCCCGCTGACCCAATGCTTCTCCGTACTGTCTTGCCCAAGATGCAATATCAAGATTTATATGATCGCCTTGCGGCAGCTAAAAATAGTATAGGAACTCCTATAGTTGCTGTTGAGCAGGATGTACCAATGGTTGGGGCTTTAAATATTGTAACATTTTCTTTTACCAATCTTTTTCGGGATTTATATTTGCTTTTCGGTGGATATTCCAGTTACTGTGTTTTGGCAGAAAAATATCGGTATGCTCGTAACAAATTGGAACATCCAGGTTGTAAGACTTTAGAAGATACAGATTTAATCCCTGTATTGTCATTTGTAAAAGATATTACCGAATTTCTCAACAGCAAATATTTTTTTCAAAAAGAACGCTCAATAATTTTGCAGGAAATCGCAATTCTTCAAAATCGTCGAATCGATATCCCTATTCCAAAACATAATTTCTATGATATGCCATATGATAACTCAAAAATCGTATGTCGCCAGACAGAAATTGATCGGCTAAAAGCTTTTCTCTGTGGCAATCCAGGGGATCTCCGGAAGAGACACTCTTGCTGTGTTTTTGGGTACGGTGGAGTGGGTAAAACTGCGCTTGTTTTGGAGGCGATTAAGCAGATTGTCCAAGATTTATGGGATGAAAGAGTCCTTAATGACTACCACCCGCAATATGTGTATTTTTTCTCTGGCAAACGGCAACGACTGGACTTATCAGTCGCAAATGGTAAAATAATTGAAAAACCTCTTCACAGATTTTTTGAGAATACAGATGAGTTGGTACAGCATATTTTTGCATCCCTGGGTGTGTCTGGGTTAAGGAATTTTCATGAGGAAGGGATTATTGTTGTTGATAATCTTGAGGCACTTTCCACCCAAGAACGAGATAAGTTGAAGTATTTTATCGAAGCCCAAACACCTCCTGAAATGCAATTTCTCATTACATCTCGGAATAGTGAGGACTATGAGGTCAATTATAAATTATCAGGATTTGAAGATGACAGTGGTGTCAAATTTGTCAGAGAATATGTTGAAGAGAATGCACTAGATATCGACCTTAAAACGACCGAAATAGATGAGTTGCTTGCGCTTTCTAAAGGAAACACGCTAGTGCTTGCTTTGTGTTTGCGCAGACTTAGTCAACAACTCTCTAGCCTCAGTGGTCTTCAAGCGGAATTTTCTAGCTTCAATGCATGGAAAAATTTGCGGGCAAGTCTTAAGCATTACCCCGGAAATGCATATGAGGTTATTAGTGAATTCATGTTCAAAGACACTTTTGAAGAAATTGAAACTGTCTTTGCTGGAGACTCCAGTTTATTTTACAAGATCCTCAAAATATTTGCAGTTTACCAGGATGACGGAGTAGATGTGAATACGATTTGCCTTTTAGCTAAGGAACCCTACCCCAAAGTCGACTCTGTGGTGGATACTCTCTGTAACTATTTAATTCTTGAAAGGAGCAGTGAGCAATATAGCCTAAATAAATTCGCAGAGAAATATATCATTAATCGTTTTATGCCAGATGCTACAACTTTTAGCAAAATGTCCAATGAAATACAGCAACGCGAAGCCCAAGTAAAGCAAGCACTCGAAAAGCTGAATTTTGACATTGAACGACGGCCTGAACTGGCAAAAATTATGAACGATTGGTACATTATTTCGGATAGTGACAAAATAACTGCAGCCCGTATGTATAATCTATACGGGGAAGCTCACAGAGAATGCCGCAAGGACAGTTCTCTCAAAGCACGCTGGGCACTGGAGGAGGTTATTAAAACCAGCGAAGAAGCAGAAAGTCTTACAGCCCACCCATATGTGAAATATCAAAAAGCGCGGATTTTACAATTAATTGACCGTTCTAACTTATTGGATGAAAAGCATTCTCAAGAAATTGTTAATGGGTTTCGTACGGCTATTTTTGTTATCAAAACGGTTGACCAGTTTTCCGCTATTCAGAGAACAAAATCATATGCATCTCTGTTGTGGTTGTTTGGCCAGTACTTGTCTGATATTGGCCAGACAGAAGAAGCTATTCATTATTTAGAGAGTGGTCGAGGTGCATTTGAATTATTAAAAATCGAGGACAAAGAATACTATCAATGTCTTTCAAAATTGGGAATGTTGTATTTAAATTATTTTAAATTAGATCGCATTCACCGTAGTAGATATTTGGAAATGTCTCAAAGTATTAGTCAACGGTTGCAAGAAAATCGCGAGAATCTTGGAGATACTAAAAGATATGCTGACAAGTTAAAAAATCAGCTGCAAGCTATAAACTAGTAGTCGGCACTATGAGTTGTACAACCATAAAACCTCATTGGAATAATGGCCTTTCATGGGTGGCTGGCACAAAGATACCGATCCATGAGGCCATCGTTTTCAATTTGGTTCGCACCGATGCTGACCGTTTTAGGACTTTATCCATCTAGTATGCTTTTCATGGGAGAACAGTTTATTAAAATTGCTTCCAGTTTTGCTTGTTGGAGAAAGAATGACTTGTTGTTCCGGACTGACAACAACTTCCATCGGAGGTGTTTCGGGACAGATAATGTTCAAATGTCAAGTGCACCACCCGAACCTCATCGCGATTCACTGCTGGTTCACCATCCCCGTCAGCACTACTGCATCACATCAATCTCCTGTTTCTGCATTACGATAATGTTGCGTATTATGGATCGTCACATTATTGTAATACAGAAGCCGAGAGTGTTTTTGAGGGGTGTTGCCGGTAAAAATCTAGTTTTAATAGTACGAAACGTGGCTGCTTTGCGATAAAAGAGAGCAGTCACGTTTCAATTCAATTACTTCCTATTCATATCTGATACTTTACTCTCCTTATCCTTTACTTGAATATCTATTTGTTTTCTGATAATCTCTATGTACATGTCTTCCTTTTTTCCTTCGCTCAGCTTATCAGCTATATTAACCGCTGATAAAAACTTTTCGTTTTCATGTAAGGAATCATAATAATAATTAAGCTGTAGTGCAGACTTGTTGTGAATCCATAAAACAATGCCTGATATAATTTCTGTAATTGCCCCGCATAGAGCCGCAATAATTGATATGCCTTTGAATGTAGCTATCCCCGATGCGGCAATTATTACCACAATAATTCCAACCACTGAGGAGACAATAGAAAAGTAAAAAGAAAATTTTGATTGATTTTTGCTAATCCTAAAATACTCTTTTATTTCAATATGATTCTTTAGCATTTCTGCAAGTATATCTGAACCATTCAACAATTCCTCTGAGTTTTTAGCTTCATTGATTTCTTTCTTGTTTTTCTCACTGTTGGTGTTTTTAATTAAATTTAATTTCTCGTCAATTCTTTCAAGCAAATACCTTTCATATCTATTTTCAGAATATATCCCGGAACTACTTCCATGTCTAGCGGAGTCAGCATCGTTCTCTGGATCCGTAATTGCCAGAAACACAGTGCATATCAAGTTTAATAGTGTTAATACAATTAAAAAACGAAAAATTAACTCTAATTTTAAATTCGAGGGCAAATATTTAGTTAAATATAGTGATGTAGACATCAAAAAAATAAGACTTTGTACGCACATCACAGAAAGTCTCTTGTTAAAACTTGAATATGCATACGCAAATATAAAAGCATTAACAATATAGATCTCGGAATAATAATTTTCAAATTCGAATTTTGATCCAATAAAAAGATCATACGAAAAATGGAGAAAAAATGGTAAAATGCCTAAACTCAAAAATATTGTCAAACTCTGCAATTTTTTTATTCTTTTACTCATTTTTCTTTATGCCCCTTCATATACATTAATTAAAACACGTTTTAGTCTATTGCACTTATCATTAATATTTTCACCCAATTTAGCAGTGTCGACTGCATTTGGCAAGTTGGTTCCTCTATATGGCAATAGAGATGAGTTGTGCTTTGTTCATATTTTTAGCTCAGCACGGTCATGATGACTACTTTGTTTTAGGCACTTTTTATTCTCAATTCTCGGTCAGGCGCGGTTGTGGAGCAACTCCTAACTTAAATATATTCACTCCTCTTCACTTCTATAGTAACATATTCCTTTTATAATTTCAATTCCCCAATAAGAAGTAAAAATCGGTTTTTCCTTAAAAGCCTTGCGGGAGAAAGCCTTCATGTCTCGGCTCGCCATTTGGTCAGCTTATAAGGCATATGCTGTTTTTATCGGAGCATACTTCGTATCTAAGATTGCTTAATTTTATGGGCCTGATTGACAACCTCAAAAAGTTCTCTGCTTATAATTGCCGGATGGTGCTCATGTATCAAGTACCTTTCCAGTTTACCGTTGTTTTTGATTTGTTTTCCGGAGAACAAATCTTCTACAAATGTTTTCTGAAGTAAAATATCACCAGTGTATTTTTCATTTCGTAATAGCTTATTGAGTGTTTCACGGCTCCAGCGAGCTTTCCCGGTAGGTGATGTGATTCTACTCTCATACAGCCAATCCGAAATTGTTCCAAGGCTGCATCCGTGAACCCTCATCTCAAATATTTTCCGGACAATTTCTGCATCAGGTTCATCAACAGCCAGTTTTCCATCGGCCCCTCGTTTGTAGCCAAAGCAGATAAATTCAGCATAACCAGAGGTGCCTTTTTCAAATCCTCGCTTGATGCCCCATTTGATATTCCGGCTTATATCCTCGCTCTCCGCCTGCGCAAGAGCGCAATATGCGGTCAGCAGTACTTGGACCTGCTGTTCATTGAGCCGCATGTTCTCTTGTTCAAAGTAAACATCTACGCCTAAGCCCTGCAGCGCCTGTAATGACTTCAGCATGTCAAGGGTATTCCGACCGAAGCGGCTGATCGATTTGGTCAGGATCAGATCAATTTTCTTTTTCCGACATTTGTTGATCATCTTGTGGAACGCCGGTCGCTCTTTCAGATTCAAGCCTGTAGCCCTCTCCGAAAAGACACCAGCATTTTCCCAATTAGGATTCATACAAATTCTCTGGGTATAGTATCGCTCCTGTAATTCGATACTGCTGGTCTGTTCTTCCAGATTTGTGCTGACCCGACAATAGGCAGCTACACGAAGATGCCGCAATTCTATAGGCCGGTCATCTTGCGTGGAAGGTATCTCTATGACATTCCTCATCTTTACACCTCCCATGCGTTTTCTCCATTCTATCAAAATGTGAAGCGCATAGCAACCGTGTTTTCAGGGGTTTTGGTGCGCTTGAGTTTCTCCAGCTGCACCTTTCTGAAAAGCTCATCAGAAATAATGGCCTCATGGGAACCGGTGTAGAGATACCGTTCCATGAGGCCATCGTTTTCAATTTGAATCGCACCGGTACTGACCGTTTTCTGGAGCAGTACCCGGCCTGTGTATTTTTCGTTAGAAAGCAATTTATCAATTGCCTCACGGTTCCACTTTGCTTTGCCTGTCGGAGAAAGGATTCCCTGCTGTTCCAGGCCTGCAGCAATTTTCCCCAGGCTGTTCCCATACAGATACTGCTCAAATATCCAGCACACCACCTGGGCCTCATCGGGATTCACTGTCAGCTCACCATCAGGGCCGACATTATATCCATAGCATTTGCGGTGAGCCATCTTGGAACTTCCATCTTGAAAGCCTTTTCGAAGGCCAGCTTTGATTGCTTCACTTTTTTGTATCATATTCATGATAATTTTTCTCCTATAAATAAAAATACCGCAGTGAAACTACTGCGGTGCAAAGTTTATAAAGTTTTTTTATATAAAAATTGACAGACCGCTCTCTTGGCGGTCTGTCAACCTATCTTGCAATAAGTGGTCAAAATCGATTTTTCGTTGAATCCTATGCGGCACAACGATTCAGGAAGAAAGGCTGATGCCGGAGAGGGAAAAGCAATCACTTTGTTGTCTGCCGGTATTGACTTTTATCAGTCCTTTATGGATCTGTTTTGCGTGCCTGATTGATTGTTTCAAACAGCTCCCTGCTGGTCTGCTCCTCCAACTCCGTGCTGACCCGGCAGTAAGCAGCTACACGAAGATGACGCAGTTCCATTGGACGATGGTCTTGCGCAGGAAGAATTTCAGTCACCTTTCGCATTCGCACGACCTCCCGCAGTTTTCTTCATTATATCAAAGCGAGAGCTTCATGGCAATGTGATTTTGCGGCTCTTTGGAGCGGCTGAGTTTCTCCTGCTGTACCGCCATAAACATCTCGTCAGAAATAATGGCCTCATGGGAGCCGGTGTAGAGATACCGTTCCATGAGGCCATTGTTTTCGATCTGGACAGCGCCGATACTGAGCGTCTTCTGGAGCAGCACCCGTCCGGTGTATTTTTCGTTGGAGAGCAGTTTGTCGATGGCTTCCCGATTCCATCTGGGCCTGCCGGTGGGGGAGGGAATGCCGTGCCTTTCCAGACCCGCAGCAATTTTTCCAAGGCTGTCACCAGCAAGATACCGTTCAAATATCCAGCTCACCACCTTGGCTTCGTCCGGATTTATTTCCAGCTCTCCATCAGAATTGATCGTGTATCCGTAGCACTTACGCCTTGCCATTTTGGAGCTGCCGTCCTGAAAGCCTTTCCGGAGACCGTTCTTAATTGCTTCACTTTTTTGTATCATGTTCATGATAATTCTCCTTCTATAAATAAAAATACCGCAGTGAAACCACTGCGGAACAACGAGTTTAGTATGTTCAATATAAAAAGTTGACAGACCAGCCCCTTGGCGGTCTGTCAACTTATCATGGTTGCGGAGACAGGACTTGAACCTGCGACCTCCGGGTTATGAGGCATCCGAAAGGGGTTTCAGGAGAAAACTCCAGTCTCACCAGTCGCAGTATTCTCAACTTTTTGAGATTTGAGGCAACTATTGAGACGAAAGTTGCACCAGTCTCACACGATAAGCATCGGATAAGCATCAGCGATCCAGAAAATTTCCCGGATTTTCTTCGGGTTAGGTAAAAAGGGCGGTCATGGAGGAGGCTCCTTGGCGGCCCAATACATTTGCTTGTTTTCAAGTCCAGGCGTCCGAAAAAAGGGTGGACGCGTCCGCAAAGCTGTGATAAAATGAGGCAAAGAAGGTGAGGAGCGATGGACGAAAAAACCACAATGGCCCAGGGTCTGCATAGCACAGATGACGGAGCGGGCTACGACGCGGCCTGTAAACGGGTCCTCTCCGAAAAAACGATTCTGGCGAGAATTATGAAAGCCTGCTTAGCGGAGTACCAAGACTGCCCGGTGCGCGATATCGAGGAGAAGTATATTGAGGGCCAGCCCCAGGTGTCCAGCGTTCCTGTGTTGCCGGACGAGGAAGGAAGCGTTATCAGCGGCCTGGATACGGAGGACAAATCCGTTCACGAGGGAACTGTTACTTACGATATCCGCTTCCGCGCCATTGCCCCTGACTCCGGGGAGCTAATCGGCCTGATCGTGAACGTAGAAGCTCAGAACGATTTTTACCCAGGGTATCCCCTGACGAAGCGGGGAATATACTATTGCAGTCGCATGATTTCCTCTCAGTATGGCCGGGAGTTTACGGGCTCTCATTACGAGAAGCTCAAGAAGGTCTATTCCATCTGGATCTGCATGAATCCACCAAAGAACCGGGAGAATACCATCACCCGGTATCATCTGACCGAGGAGCACCTTGTAGGCGAGGCGGTGGAGCCGGTCCAGAATTACGACCTGCTGTCCATCGTCATGCTGTGCCTGGGCGGGCCGGACGGTGAAAATTACGACGGCGTACTGCGGATGCTGGATGTGCTGCTCTCACATGAAACCAGCGAGGCGGAGAAACGGAGGATTCTGCAGGACGATTACGATATTCAAATGACGCGGGCCATGGAAAGCGAGGTGTCGGTTATGTGCAATTTGAGCAAAGGTGTTATGGAAAAGAGCTGGAAAAAGGGCGTGGAGAAGGGTATAGCTGAGGGCTTAGAGAAGGGTATCTTGTCATCTATCGAAAATCTTATGGAAACGATGGGTTGGACACTTGACCAGGCTATGACCGCGCTAAAAGTGCCGGAAGCTGAACGGCAGTCCTACCGGAACCTGCTGGAAAAGCAGTGATAAATCAAACGCTGGGAATCAATCATGGTTCCCAGCGTTTCGCTGTAATTATAAAAAAACGAGAATGCGATAGAACAAAATTGCCAGAAAAGCAGATAAAGAAAGGTTGGAGTCAAAAAATGTGTGGAGTCATGAACCACACCCCAATTTTTTACAATTTTTCAAATATCTCTAGAAAAATCGACAGCAGGGTGCTATAATATAGTTACAGGATAATCTGCAATTATCCGC